>DASWKP010000202.1:0-2725 GCA_036396575.1 Longimicrobiales bacterium
GAGGGCCTGTACGCGAGCCCCGCGCACCCCGAGGTCCAGAACCGAGTCTACCGCGTGTGGATGGACCTGGCGGAGCGGTACGATCTGGACGGCCTCCACTTCGACTACGTGCGCTACCCCAACCGGGATTTCGACTACTCCAGGGGGGCCCTCGACGCCTTCCGGGCCTGGGCCGGCCCCAGGGTGGACCCGGGGCGGATCACCGCGCTGGACGCGGGGGCCCGGGCGAAGCCCACGGCCTGGCCCGATGCGCTGCCCGATCTGTGGGACGAGTTCAGGCGCGCCCAGGTGACCGGGCTCGTGCGGCGCGTCTATCTGGGGGTGAAGACCGCACGCCCCGACTTCGTCGTGTCCGCCGCGGTGTTCGCCGATGCCGAGGACGCCTCCCGCCACCGCTTCCAGGACTGGATGGGATGGTTGGAGGCGGGCATCCTGGACGTGGCCGCCCCCATGGCCTACACGAATGACGACGGGCGTTTCCGGGCCCAGATCCGGGACGCCGTACAGGCCGCGCGGGACCCGCGGCGCGTGTGGGCCGGCATCGGGGCGTACGCGAACACCTCGGATGGCACGGTGTCCAAGATCGGCATCGCGCGCCAGGAAGGGGCCGGGGGCGTCGTCCTCTTCTCCTACGATTGGGCGACGGCGCAGGGGGCGACCCGGGGCGTCACGTTCCTGGAGCGAGTGGGGCGGGCCTCGTTCCGGGACGGGGGTGGGGGCGGCTAGGCTGGAGCCTCTCCGCGGGCGGCCTCCCCGTCGGGCGGCTCCACGTCCGCGACCCGCTTGCCCCACACGCGCAAGACCACGAACAACACGGCCACACCCCCCGCCAGGGCGACCCAGTTCGGGAGCCCATATGCCGTCCCCAGGTCACCCAGAACCAGGCCGACAACGGCCACCAGAAGGGCATAGGGGAGCTGCGTGCGCACATGATCCACGTGGTCGCACCCCGCGGCCGTCGACGACAGCACCGTGGTGTCGGAGATGGGCGAGCAATGGTCCCCGAAGATCGCGCCGGCCAGGACGGAGGAGATCGAGCCCAGGAGGATGGTGTAGTGACTCCCGCCGTCGAAGTCGATCCCGCCGCCCAGGGTCACCGTGAGGGGGATCACCAGCGGGATCATGATGGCCATGGTGCCCCAGGACGTGCCCGTGGCGAACGCCATGGCCGCGGAGGTCAGGAAGACCAGGGCTGGCAGGAGATGAAGGGCCACGTTGCCTTCGAGGATCTGCGCCAGGTACTGGGCGGTGCCCACCTCCTCGGTGACCTTTCCGAGAGACCATGCCAGCACGAGGATGACCATGGCGATCATCATCGCCCGAGCGCCGCCCATCAGCGCGTCCACGCTCTCGGTGACGGTGAGGATACGCTGGGCCACCGAAAGGCCGACGGCCACCAGGCATCCCGCCAGGGATCCCCACAGGAGCGTGACGAAGGGGTCGGCCGCGCCGAACACGTCCATGAGGCTCCCGTCGGGGCCCACGGCGGCGCGTCCGCCGGTGTACAGCCCCCCCACGACGACGACGATCACCGTGAAGACTGGGATCAGGGCGTTCCACCAGCGGTGCCGAACGCCTTCCTTGGCGTCCATGACGTTGGTCGACGTGTCCGTGGCGAGCTGGGCTCCCTCCCGATAGAGACCCCGGCCCTCCGCCGCCCGGCGCTCAGCGGCGGCCATGGGGCCGAGGTCCCGGTCCATGACGGAGGTCAGGAAGACGAAGGCGAGGGCAAGGAGCGGGTAGAAGAGGTACGGAATCGTGTGCAGGAATACGGCGAAAGGGCTGGCGGACAGCAGCGCCTGGGCCATGGACGGGTCCACGTTCTGCTGCTGCGCGGCGATGCGCATGCCATCGTTGATGAGGCTGATTTCGTACCCCACCCAGGTCGAGATCGGGACGAGGGCCGCCACCGGCGCCGCGGTGGAATCCACCAGGTACGCCAGCTTCTCCCGGGAGACCCGCAGACGGTCCGTTATGGGCCGCATGGTGTTACCCACGATGAGCGTGTTGGCGTAGTCGTCGAAGAAGATGGCCAGGCCCGCCAGCCCTGTGGCGATCTTGCCGCGACGGGCGCTCCGGGCGAAGGGGGCCACGGCCTCCACGATGCCCATGGTCCCCCCGTTCCGGGCGATGACGCCCACCATCCCCCCCAGCATGAGGGAGAACACGACGATCTGCGCGTGGCCGGCGTCCGTGTTGGCGAGGGCGGGCACGATAAACGTGTCGATGACCCTCCAGGTCGCCGAGATCGGATTGAATCCCGCCACCGCCAGGGCGCCCAGCCACACCCCCGCGAACAGGGCGGTGATCACCTCCCTGAAGATCAGGGCCAGCGCGATGGCGACCAGGGGGGGCAGGATCGAGAACCATGCCGAGGTGAGCGTGGGGTCGACCTCGAAAGCCGTGCCGCCCACAGATACGGTGAGCGGAAGCTGGTCCGCTGACTCGACCCTGAGATCCGAGACGACGACCGTCTCCCGGGCCTCGACCGTGCCCGCTGCCAGCACGCGCCGGGCGGCGTCACGGATCTCCCAGGGAGCCGACGCCTCTTCCTCGCCCGCGATGGTCACGCTGAAAGGAACGCCCTTGAGGACGACCGAGGGACCTTCCACCCCCTCCTGGGCGGCCGCGCCCACGGGCAGGGACATCAGGACGAACGGGACGAGCAGGGTGGGCAGCCTCGACCGGATCATGGGTATCGGGTTTCGGGTCCTGGCGCGCCGGC
>DASWKP010000203.1:0-8590 GCA_036396575.1 Longimicrobiales bacterium
GGTACGCGCCGGTGGTGGTTGACGCCGCGCGCTTCCGGGGCAGGGTCGCGCGCCGCGGCGGTGATTGGGCCGGGGCGATCCACTGGTACGGCGTCGCCCGGCGCGTCGCCGAGGTCATCGACGATGCGGTGCGCGAGGCGCTGGTGCTGGACGGACTCGGGCACGTGCACGTGAGTCGAGGGAACTTCCCGGAAGCCCAGGCCGTTCTCACCCGAGCCCTGGCCGCCGCCCAGGGAGGAGCAGACCCCGACGTGCGGGGGTCCATCCACTTCACGCTCATGACGCTCGCGCACACGGCCGGTGACCTGGCCGAAGCCGCTCGTCAGGGCTGGCGCTCCTTCATGACCTTCGAAGAGGAGATTCAGCGTCTGCGTGCGCTGACGGCCTTGGGGGGCGTATTCCTGGAGGGTCGCGCCCTCGACGCGGCGGAGGACGCCTTCAGCGTTGTAAGGGCGGGCACGGAGGAACTGTACTACCGCCTTTACGCCTTAGAAGGTCTCGCACACGCAGCCGCCTTGCGGGGAAATCGGCAGGAGTATGAACGGCGTTTGGTGTTACTCCACGACGCCGGATTCGACAGGGGAACACCCGACTTCAAGGCGGAGGCATACTTGGAGCGTGGGGACGCCTACCTCCACCTCAGGGACGAGAGCCTCGCCCGGGAATGGTACGAAAAAGCCGTGGACTACGCCCAATGCCACGGCATCAACGAGTACCTTATGAGGGCGGAAAAGGCTCTCCAGAGTCTTGATGAGGCTCAAGCCGAAGAGGGCGACGGTGTCGGGTCTGTGGCCAGGCCCTCGAGCACACTCCAGTTGAGTGAACCCGAAATCAAGGGGATCCGGGAGGACCTGCGCGAGGCGCGTCAGGCCCTGGCCCGGTCGTCCCCTTGACTAACCTGATGCGTGTTCCGGTTCAGTTGCCACCCGTGGGCTTCACGCAGTCCTCGACGTCGGGGTCGCAGTCGTCGGGAGCGGTCAGCGACGTGGAGCAGCCGGTCAGAGTCAAGGAAACGAGCAGGACGGAGAAGACGAAGCGAGCCTTCTTCATGGTGTTGCCCTCGGGTGTGAGGTAAGCTGAAACAGAAGCCCCGGTAACCGGGTCCATCGAAGACACGGTCAAGTTGGCGCGGGCGGCCGCGCCGCGTATTATCTTCGTCGACCCAGGGTGTACCTTTTTCGAAGATCCCCATGCCCCTCGTCGCAATTCGGACACGATGCCCGGCAACACGCGACGCCGTTGCCGATGCGTTGGAGCCGTATCACGACGTTACGGCGTGCCGTTCGTGGCCGGGCCTTGCGCGCCTCGTCCGGGAACGTCCCGTGTGGGCGGTCCTGGTGGATACGCCATCCCTGTCCCTCTCCGGTGGACGTTCGGGAGAGAAGGCCCTCGCGGCGCTGCGCGCGGCCTACCCCCGGCTGGGGCTCGTTCTCCTGGCGGGCGTCCGCGATCCTCTCAGCCTGTTCCGTCTCGGCAAGCTCGACGTCCCGAACCTGGTCCTCCTGACGGTCGATCGGCTGGATGTCCAGCTCCCCCGCTCCCTCGCGCAGGCATGTCAGGACGGAGTCCCCGCCCAGGTGGCCGCCGCCCTCAGCCTGGCGGTGCCACACCGTGAGCTCCGGGCCGTTCGCTTGGCCCTGGAATCCGTCCATCGCCGGTTGTCGGCGGATGAGTTCGCAGCCGAGGTGGGCCTGAGCCGTCCCTTCCTGAGCGAGCGGCTGAAGCGGGTTGGGCTACCGTCGACGGGCCACCTTCTGGTTTGGAGCCGGCTCCTCCACGCCGGCGCCTGGTTGGCGGAACCCGGTCGCACCGGGCAGAGCGTGGCGCGGCAGTTGGACTACTCCAGCGGCGCGGCCTTGCGGCGGGCCCTGCGCAACTACACGGGCGCGACCCCGACCGAGGTGATCGACCAGGGCGGGTTGACGTTCCTGCTGAGGAGGTTCCTGGAGAGACACGACCTCCCCCTGGCCGGGAACGTCCGGCGACACTTCGTGGCCTGAAACGGGGCGCGGCTCGTCGTTATTTTATGACAGCCTGTGACAGAATTACCGCGTAGCACCGCAGGGGATCACATGAGGACATTCGAAGACGAGAACGGGCTTGGATGGACCGCGGCCGTCCTGGAGCGAACCGGGCCCGACTACAAGGGGCGCTTCTACCTCCACCTCACGCCCGAGGACGGGGAGGGAGAGGCGGTTCCCCTGCTCGACGTTCGCTGGAACAGCGAGCGGACCGCCGCCCGCACACTGGAGACCATGTCTCCGGTCGAGCTGCGCCGACGACTGCGCCAGGCCCGTGGCCGAGCCCAGGGTCAAGACTGGGGTCACGACCGGGGTCAGGTGAAAGGCGCTGACGTGCCTGCCGGACGCGCGTAAGGCCGAGGACCCGCGACCCGTCAGCGGCTCGGCCGGGCCGGGCCGGGCACCAGGATCCACTCGCCCGCCTGGAGGTAATCCGGTGGGATCTCGCGGTTGGCGTCGAGAAGGGTTGCCAGGGGCACCCCGTAGCGCTCGGCGATGATGGAGAAGCTCTCCCCTCTGGCGACCTGATGCCGGGTGACCTCCGCGCTCCGAGGGGACCCGTCCAGCGACGTTTCCTTAGTGTCCACCCTGGCCCCGATCGGGGCGGCGGAGGGTAATGCGGCCGCGTGGTCCTGCTCGGCATTCGCCACCATGGGCCGGCGGAAGGAGGCCAAGCGCGCGCCGATCCGGTCCTCCACGCGTTTCGCGCTCCACGTCGAGGGGAGCCCATTGCCGATGATGCTGAAAGCGATCCTCTCACCCGAGGCTGAGCGGACCATACCCGACAGAGCCGACACGCCGTGGATCGTACCGGTCTTGGCGCGGAGGTTTCCCGCCGCCGCCGTTCGATACATCCGGCCCAGCTCCCTGCGATTCCCGGCCTCGGGGAGGGTGGCCCAGAAATCGGTCCACAGCTCGGAGCCGGCCATGTAGTCCAGGAGCCGCACGAAGACGGCCGGGGAAACCCGGTTGCCCTCCGTCAGACCGGAACCGTCCTGGACATCGAAGTCGGCGTCGGCGATACCGACCTCGTCCTCGAGGAAGCGGCGCACCGCGCGACCTCCTCCCGAGAAGGAACCGTCTCCCTCCACGACCCGTCCCACCGCCTTCAGAACCATGTCCGCCAGGAGATTGTGGCTCTCCTTGTTGATCACGCGCAGATAGTCCAGCAGCGGCGCCGACCGGTGCCGCGCCAGCACGCGCGGTGCGGGGCCACGGACCGCCGGAGCCCAGAGGGCCTGGCCGGTGACGCCGGAGGACGCGGCGCCCACCGAGCCCACGCTTCCCTCCACGATGATCCCGCGTTGGCCGAGGACGTTGCGAAAGGCCTGGGCGGCGTAGCGGGCGGGATCCCGTACCGTGAGGCGACGCCAGACATCGGGCTGTCCACGCGCGAGCGTGCCCATGACCTCGATGGGGTGGGACGGATGGCGCCGATCGACGGTCAGGCGGCGACCCCACCCGGTGGATGCCTGGTTGTCGATGGGGAGCCCGGCCTCCTCAGGTAGGGTGTGGATCACCGGAGGAGCGCCATCCCAGGGCCCGGGCTCGACCCTCAAGGACACCATGTTCTCGTTGAAGCCGAGGGCGGAGGAGGGCGCGGCGAACCAGTCGTTGAGGTCCCGGACGTCCCAGCCGGGGTGAAGGAGGGGGCCATCGAAGAACGTTCCGTCTCCGAGGACGCCCCCGTTCACGGTCCGGATCCCGGCCGCCACGAGCTGGTCCGCCAACGCCTCGAAGACGGACGTACGGGATCGGTGGAAGCGCTCGGACAGCCCGGGATCACCCGTGCCGTAGAGGATGATATCGCCGTCCAGGCGGCCCCATTCGTCGATGCCGCCGTCCGCCAACACGAAGGTCTCGAACCGATAGTCCGCACCCAGGAAGTGGAGGGCCGCCGACGTCGTGAGGAGCTTGATGTTGGACGCCGGCACCAGCGGGTGCGCGGCCTCCCGAGCGAACAGCGTATCCCGCACGTCGAGCGAGATCGCCAGGACCCCCCATTCCGCAGAACGCCACCCCGTCGTGCGCAGGATCCCATCGAGGTCCCGGCGGAGAGCCTCGACCTGGCCCGACGCCTCCACCGCACCGCCGAGGGCGGTGAGGGCGAGGCAGAGGAGTGCGGTGCGGTAGCGCCGTAGCTTCATGGTCGATGCGGTCTGTGGCCGGGCCAGTTCTCGGGACTTCCCCACGGGAGCCCCCCCGTGGCTGCCCGGAAGGGCGAACAGAAAGCTATACCGCTCCTCGACCGTTTCTAGCAAGTGGGTGCGAGCGGCCGGGCTCAGGCCCGGGCCACCGTTTCCCCGGCGTGAACGTCCGGGGCGTCCGCGTCGCACTCGTCGCAGTATCCGACGAGAACGAGACGGTATCCGACCACGCGGAAGCCGGCCGCACGCGTCTCCATCCACCGCGTCTCGGCTTCGGGGTCCCGGCCGGCCACGTCCGAGACGCGCCCGCACGACAGGCATCGGATGTGGTGATGGGGGTCGGTACGACCGTCGTAGCGGGCGGACCCGTCTCCGTACGTCAACTTCGAAGCCAGGCCACAGCCCACGAGGGCTTCGAGGCTCTTATACACCGTGGCCAGGGAAATGCCGGGGCGCTGCGCGCGGACGTGATGAAAGACCTCATCCGCGGTGGGGTGCGACTCGGTCCCCGACAGGAAGCGGAACACGGCGGCGCGCTGCTCCGTAAAGCGCTGGCCGTTGGCACCCAGAGCCCTGCGAAGCGCGTCCTCGCCCAACTCGGATCGCGGTGTCATCTTTCCCAAATAAGTGCCTCCCGGCTCACCCGGTGGCTCGGACCATACAAACATTTAATGATACCGATTATCAACTCTGAGTGTCAACCGAGCCCTGCCGGGAGAAGCGTGCGGTTTTCGGACGGAGGCCCACGCCGTTGGAGAGGGCCGTGACGGCCGGGGCCGAGCGTGACCCGCTCCTCACGCTCGAGCCGCTCATCGACGCGGTGCGGGACGGCGTGGAAGCCGCGGGCTGGACCCTGTCGGGCCTCCAGAAGACGACGAGTGAGGAGTTCGAGGGAAGGTGGCAGGGGCAGTCCACGCGAAGCGCATACCTGTTCTTCCACAGGGATTCCCTCGGGGATGACGTAAGCGTGGATGTCTATCTGGACGAGACGTCGAGCGGCCTCCAGGGCAACCTCGCGCTGGTGGTGGAGGCCCCCCCGCTTTCGGCGCTGGAGCCGGTCTCGGAGACGTTGGCGGATCTCGGGCGAGCGGCGTCGGGTCACCTGCCCGCCGGCTATCGAACGCCCGTCTCGATTCGAGCCCGTCTTGACGGGGCCGGCTCGTCCCCGAGGGAGGCCGATGTGGAGGTTCGGATCAAGCTCAGGATTCCGCGAGGGGCCGTCGAGGCCGGAGCGAGCGCCGTGAGCGCTCTGGCCACTTCGTCGGTGCGGGCCTTCGAACGGCTCCTGGCTGACCCGGAGCTCCGGCGGTACGCGCACGGCTGGGAGGACCGGTCTCCCGGACGGGACGCCTGAGGGCCCACCCTCAGGCCCGGTGACCGGCCAGAAGGCGCATGCCGTTGAACACGACCAGGATGGTGCTGCCCTCGTGGCCGATGACGCCTGCGGTCAGACCGATCTGTCCGGTCAGGGCGAGACCCAACAGCACGAGGATGACCGCGGAGGCGAAGGCGAGGTTCTGACGCACGATGCGGCGGGCGCGAAGGCTCAGCTCGCGAGCGTAGACCAGCCCGTCCAGGTCGTCGCCCATGAGGACCAGGTCGGCCGTTTCGAGCGCCACGTCGGTCCCCGCGGCGCCCACTGCCACCCCCACGTCCGCCGTCGCGAGGGCCGGCGCGTCGTTCACGCCGTCGCCCACCATGGCGACGGGCCCGTACCGGCTTCGCACCTCCTCGACGGCGGCTGCCTTCTCCTCGGGCAGGAGCCCGGCGCGCACCTCGTGGATCCCCACCTGGCGCGCGATGATACGCGCCGTCTCGGGGTCATCCCCCGTGAGCATGATCACGTGCTCGATGCCGCTCCTGAGGAGGGCCTCCACCGCTTCCCGAACGCCGGGCCGCGTGAGGTCGCGGATGCCGACCACTCCGATGTGCTGGGAGTCGACGGCCACGAACACCGGCGTCGCCCCCTCCCGTCCGTCGCCGTCCAGCCAGCGGGCGAGCGTGTCCGGCACGGGCTGGCCCACCCGGGATTCCACCCAGCTGCGGCGCCCGACGACCACGTCGTGCCCACCTACGGATGCTTCGATGCCGCGGCCCGGGAACGAGTTGAACCCGTCGGGCTCCGAGACGACGAGGCCCCGTTCCCTCGCCGCGGCCACCAGGGCGGTGGCGAGGTGGTGCTCGCTACGGCTCTCTGCGGAGGCCACGAGCTGGAGGAAACGAGCGTCGGCCTCGTCGTCGGGCGTGGAGAGATCGGGTGTTCCCACTGAGGTGGAGCCCACCGTGACGGCTTCGCCGGCCAGGACGTGGTGGAAGCCCATGACCCGAGGGGTGCCACGCGTGACGGTGCCCGTCTTGTCCAGGGCCACGACCCTGACGGACGCGAGGGCGTCGATGTGCGCTCCACCCTTGAAGAGCACGCCGTTGCGGGCCGCGTTGGAGACTGCGGACACGATGGTGGCCGGAATCGAGATGACCAGGGCGCACGGAGAGGCCACCACCAGCAGCGTCATGGCCCGAAACGTGGCCTCCTGGAGGTTCCAGCCGAGGGCGGCGACCGGGATGGCGATGGCCAGGGCGGCGCCCAGGATCACCGCAGCCGCGTAACGGCCCTCGGTCCGCTCCAGCCACGTCTGGGTGGGGGCCCGCGCTTCGCGGGCCTCCTCCACCAACCGGATGACCCGGGCCAGCGTGGTGTCGTGGGCCGGCCGCGTGACCTCGATGTCCAGAAAGCCCTCGCGGTTGAGCGTGCCCGCGAACACGCCCGAGCCGCTCCCCTTGGACACGGGGATGGCCTCTCCCGTGAGCGTGCTCTCATCCACCGAGGACGCTCCCGCCGTGACCTGTCCGTCAACCGAGATGCGCTCACCGGGTCGCACGCGCACGCGGTCACCGGGCATCAGCTCCTCGACCCGGACCTGGCGCTCGCCACCGGCTTCCAGCAGAGAGGCCGTGGCCGGCCTGAGGGACACCAGGCTCCGGATGGAGCGCCGGGTGCGGTGGAAGGCGTACTCCTCGAGGGTGTTGCCCAGAGAGAACAGGAAGAGGAGGATGGCGCCTTCCAACCAGTGGCCCACGCTCGCCGCTCCCACGGCGGCGAGCAGCATGAGGACGTCGACGTCCATGTCGCCCCTGCGCAGGGCACTGGCCGCTCGCCGGGCCGAATCCCATCCCCCTGAGGCGTAGGCCACCAGGAAGAGGAGCAGGGCGGCGCCGCCGCTGGCGGGGGCCGCCCAGGCGCTGACCGTCGTCACGAAACACAGGGCGGTGGAGATCGCTTCGACCTTCCAGCGGGCCCGGTCCTCCCCATGTGGCGTCACGCGCGGACACCCGGAACGTACGTCTTAATCATAATGATTCTTATTAAAATGCGGAGAGGAAATCCAGTCCTGCTCCGAGTTGCCGGGCCGTACGGTGCCTCCTATGGTGCACGCTTTCGTCCACGCTTTCGTGACTCCCAGCCCACGAGATCGCCATGTCAGGTGACCCACGAGCTCTCGACGCCCTCCTGTCCGAGGATCGCCGCTTTCCGCCACCACCAGACTTCGCGGCGGCCTCCCACGTGTCGGACGGCGCGGTGTACGACGAGGCCGAGCGGGACGTGGAGGCGTACTGGGCTCGGTGGGCGGGCGAGCTCGACTGGTTCGAGCCGTGGCACACCGTGCTCGAGTGGGAGCCTCCCCACGCCCGCTGGTTCGTGGGAGGCAAGCTCAACGTCTGCCATAACTGCCTGGATCGCCACCTGACGGGTCCCCGCAGGAACAAGGCGGCGCTGATCTGGGAAGGGGAGCCGGGCGATGTCCGTGTCATGACCTACTTCGGGCTCCACCGGCGCGTGGCCCGCTTCGCGCGCGCCCTCCGGGATCTGGGTGTCGCGAAGGGCGATCGGGTGGCCATCTACCTGCCCATGATTCCCGAGGCGGCCATCGCCATGCTGGCGTGCGCGCGCATCGGGGCCGTCCACTCCGTGGTCTTCGGCGGCTTCAGCCCCGAGGCCCTGGCGGGACGGATCAACGATGCCGAGGCCAAGGTGCTCATCACGGCGGATGGAGGACACCGCCGGGGGACCATCGTCCCTCTCAAGAGCAATGCCGATGAGGCGCTCGAGCACACACCCTGCGTCGAGCACGTCGTGGTGGTGGCCCGGGGAACCGGGATCGCCCGCGAGTTGGACCTGCGTATGCAGCCCGGCCGTGACGTGTGGTATCACGATCTCGTTCGGGACGTCAAGGGCGGCGTCGACTGCGAGCCGATGGACTCGGAAGACCTCCTCTACATTCTCTACACGTCCGGCACGACCGGGAAGCCCAAGGGGGTCGTCCACACCACGGGCGGATACCTGACCCAGGTCTACGCCACGACGAAATGGGTCTTCGACCTCAAGGACGAGGACCGATACTGGTGCACCGCCGACGTGGGCTG
>DASWKP010000204.1:0-20348 GCA_036396575.1 Longimicrobiales bacterium
ACCACCAACAAGAAAATACCCACCGTAGCGGCGGACAGGGGTGTCCCCTCCAGCCAGGCGAGGGCGGCCGACGTCGAATCGGGATCCTGCGGCAGGACGGTCCTGGGGATCGGGGCGACCAGGCGTGCGAGGGTCATCGTCGTCATGGTGCCGGGGGTCTGAGTTGGGGGAACGCTCAAGACCCTTAAGGTCCACCTGAGCCGGCCACAGTCAAACCCCGGCGTGGGCGCTTCGCCTGACGGTTTCCCCGCGGCCTGGACCGCCCGCCCTCCCCTCTCCAGATTCAGGGCCCCCTCAAGGCCCTCGCGTCCCAGCACCGGAGGTTCCGTGGTCCGCACATCGCCCAGGCCCGAGCCGACCGTCGTCGGTTGGCGGGAGTGGATCGGCCTGCCGGACCTCGGGATGCCCCGCATCAAGGCCAAGCTGGACACGGGGGCACGCTCCGCGACGCTGCACGCCTACGACATCCGCCGTTTCCGCCGGAAAGGCGTCAGCATGGCCCGCTTCCGGGTGCACCCCGTCCAGCGGGACGTTCGGACATCCGTGGAAGCGGAGGCACCGGTGGTGGGCCAGCGCAAGGTGAGGAGCTCTTCCGGCCAGGTGAGCATCCGCTGGGTCATCCGGACGGACCTGGAACTCATGGGGCGCAGGTATCCCATCGAGATCACGCTGACCCGGCGTGACGAGATGGGCTTTCGAATGCTCCTGGGGCGACAGGCCCTGCGCCGCCACTTCATCGTCAGCCCGGGCCGCTCCTTCGTGGCGGGCCTACCTCCCACGCGGGGCCCGAACGCATGAGAATCGGCATCCTCTCCAGGAAGGCGTCCCTCTACTCCACGCGCAGGCTCCGCGAAGCGGCCGAGGAGCGGGGTCACAGCGTGAGGATCGTCAATCCCACGCGCTGCTTCATGCAGATCTCGGCAAAGAAGCCGCGGGTCATGTACGGACCCACAGAGCTCCGCTTCGACGCCATCATCCCCAGGATCGGGGCGTCCATCACGTTCTACGGCACGGCGCTGGTCCGCCAGTTCGAGATGATGGGCGTGTTCACCGTCTCGGAATCCCAGGCCATCGCCCGCTCTCGGGACAAGCTGCGCTCGCTCCAGCTCCTGTCCAGAGAGGGCATCGGCCTCCCGATCACGGGCTTCGCCCACAATCCCCAGGACATCCCGGGGGTCATCGAGCTGGTCGGTGGCGCGCCCCTCATCATCAAGCTCCTGGAGGGCACCCAGGGGCGGGGCGTCGTCCTGGCGGAGACGCGCAAGGCCGCCGAGTCGGTGGTCGCCGCGTTCCAACAGCTCGACGCCAACATCCTGGTCCAGGAGTACATCAAGGAATCCAGGGGCTCGGACCTCCGGGCCATCGTGGTGGGGAGCCGAGTGGTGGCGGTCATGGAGCGACACGCCGCGCCCGGGGAGTTCCGCTCCAACCTCCACCGGGGTGGGACCGCGGTGCCCGCGAAGCTGACCCAGAAGGAGCGCAACACGGCCATCCGGGCCGCGCGGGTCATGGGGCTGGCGGTGGCCGGCGTGGATCTCCTCCGCTCGAACCGGGGCCCCGTGGTCATGGAGGTCAACTCCTCTCCGGGGCTCGAGGGCATCGAGACGTGCACGGGGGTCGACGTAGCCGGCGAGATCCTCGACTACATCGAGTCCCACGCGACGGAGGACGACGATGACGGGGCCCCGCACGCTGCCTCCGCGCCCGCCGCCCCGGCCCCCGCCACCGCGCCCTCGGAACCCGAGAGTGAGTGACCGCCCCCCCCTACCGATCCACGACATCACCGTGGCGGCGGGCGCGCGCGGGCAGGCTCGGATCCCGGTTGCGCGTATCACGACCGGTGAGTGGACCTACCTGACGGTGGAGGTCCTTCACGGGGCCCGCCCGGGCCCCGCCCTGTGGCTCAGCGGCGCCATCCACGGAGACGAGCTGGACGGCGTGGAGATCATCCGGCGGACCGTCGAACACCTGGACCCCGGCCGCATGGCCGGCACCGTTCTGGCCGTTCCGATCGTCAACGTGTTCGGGTTCCAGGCGGAGGACCGGTACCTCCCGGACCGCCGTGACCTGAATCGATCCTTCCCGGGCTCCAACCGGGGCTCCACCGCGGCCCAGCTCGCCCATCTCTTCATGAAGGAAATCGTGAGCCGGTGCGCCTACGGAATCGACTTCCACTGTGGCTCGGACGGCCGGGAGAACCTCCCGCAGGTGAGGGGAGATCTGAAGGACGAAGAGACGTTGGCGCTCGCCAGGGCCTTCGGCGCGCCGATGGTCATCCACGGGCGGCCTCCGGACGGGTCGCTCCGCAAGGCGGCGGTGAAGAGGCGCGTGCGCGTGCTTCTCTACGAGGGCGGCGAGGCCGGGCGCTTCACGCCGGAAGCCATCGAGGCCGGCGTCCTTGGGACCCTCCGCGTCCTGCACGCCCTCGACATCATGGCCGGCCCCGCCGAGACCCCACCCGCCGGGCTGGAGTCCTGGGCCACGCGCTGGGTGCGGGCCCCCAGGAGCGGGATCTGCCGCCTCGACATCGGCCTCGGGGAGATGGTCCGCAAAGGCCAGCGCCTTGGCGTCGTCGGCGACGCCGCCGGCCGTGCCAGCTCTCCGGTGAGAGCCCGGGTGCCTGGGGTCGTCATCGGCCGGCGCGTCCGGCCCCCGGTCTACCAGGGGCAGGCCATCATCCATCTAGCCGAGATTCGACCGGAAACCCGCCCATGACCCACGACGCCATCGCCGTCGTCGACTTCGGTGGTCAGTATGCCCACCTCATCGCCACCAAGGTCCGCCGCCAGGGCGTGCTGGCGGAGATCCTCCAGCCCGAGGATCCGCTGGACGCCTTTCGTACCTACCGGGGCATCATCCTGTCCGGCAGCCCGTCGCTTTCGTCCGAGGACGAGGACTCGGACTACACCAAAGAGGTCTTCGACCTGGACGTGCCCATCCTGGGCCTGTGCTTCGGGCACCAGGAGGTCGCCAAGCACTACGGCGGCGGGGTGATCCAGGGGGGCAAGGAGTGGGGCCGGGCGAGCCTCCACGTGCTCCGGGACCATCCTCTCTTCGCCGGTCTCGACCCGGTGGAGCAGGTGTGGATGAGCCACAACGACACGGTGGTGAGCCTGGGTGGGGACTTCGTGGAGCTCGGCTACACCGCCTCACCGGACGGCACGCCGGATCACAGGAACGCCGCGATCGGCTCGGACACGCTCCGGCGGTACGGTTTCCAGTTCCACGCCGAGGTGGACGACACCACCCACGGGGACCGGATGCTGGCCAACTTCGTCCTCGGGATCTGCGGGTGCACGCCCTCGTGGTCCATCGACGCGTTCATGGATACGGAGAGGGCCAGGCTCCGCGCGCGGGTGGGCACCGAGTCGGTGTTCCTTCTCGCTTCCGGGGGAGTGGACTCGACGGTGGCTGCGCTGGTCCTGAAGGAGGCCCTGGGGCCGGATCGCGTGCATCTGATCCATGTGGACAACGGCCTCATGCGCAAGGATGAGAGCCGCCAGGTTCTGGCCATGTTCGGTCGCCTCGACCTGGGCGACCACCTCCACTTCGTGGACGCCTCCGACGACTTCCTGGCGGCTCTGGACGGCCTCGTGGACCCCGAGGCCAAACGCCGAGCCATCGGCAACACCTTCATCGAGGTCTTCGAGCGGGAAGCCAAGGCCCTGGGCCTGGAGGACCACCTCCTGGGCCAGGGTACGATCTACCCGGACACGATCGAGACCGGGGGCACGCGCCGGGCGGACGTGATCAAGACCCACCACAACCGGGTGCCGATCATCGAGGAGATGATCGCCCGGGGACGCGTCGTCGAGCCCCTTGCCGACCTCTACAAGGTGGAGGTCCGGGAGCTGGGCAAGCGGCTGAACGTCCCCGAGGAGGTGCTGTGGCGGCACCCGTTCCCCGGGCCCGGGCTTGGCGTGCGCCTCCTGTGCGGCCATGGAGAGCCCGACGTGGAGGGCCTGGAGGGGGTCCAGGAGAGCCTGGACCGGGAACTGGCGGGAACGGGGCTCCAGGCCATGGCCCTGCCTATACGCTCCGTCGGCGTGAAGGCGGACCTACGGGCCTACGAGCATCCGGTGCTCCTCACGGGGCCTTCGAGCTGGGAGGGCCTCCTCTCGGCGTCATCCGCCATTACCGCGCGGATTCCGGGGATCAACCGCTGCCTGTGGAACCTGGGGGAGAGGGCGCCGGACTGGGCGCTTCCCTTGCCCGCCTACGTCACCCGGGAACGCCTGGCCCTCCTGCGGGAAGCGGACCAACTCGTCATGGACGCGCTGGTCCGCCACGGCATCTACGGAGAGCTCTGGCAGTGCCCCACCGTGCTGGTGCCGCTATCCCTGGACGAGACCGGAGGCGAGACGGTGGTCCTGCGGCCGGTCCGGTCCCAGCGAGCCATGACCGCCACGCCCGTGGAACTCCCCGGCGCACTACTGGACGAGTTGAGGCGAGGCCTCCTGTCGCTGCCGGGGGTGTCGAGCCTGGCCCTGGACATCACGTCCAAGCCCCCGGGGACCATCGAGTGGGAGTAGCGAGGCCCTGAGGGCCCGTCAGGGAATAACTGTCGGGCCCTAACGGCCTCCGCCCGGCCGCGCTTTCGCTCGGCTCGATGGGCTCACGTCCCTCACGCGCAGCTCGGATTCGCGCAGCTCCGAGAGTCGCGACTCGAGAACCTCGAGCTTCCTGGCGAGATCGGCTTCCACGTCGAGCTCCTGGAGTTCGATCCGCGCGGCCTGGGCCGCGAGCTGCTCGACCACGGCTTCCAGGGAGGCCTCACGGTCGAGGCGGATCACCCTCACCTGCCCCATCTCCCGGTCCATGGTCCGCCGCGCCCGTTCGATGTCCGCGCGGGCGCGCTCCATATCCCGCCGGCTCTCATCCAGGTGGACGCGAACCATGTTACCGCGCACGACACACCCCCGCGCGTCGGCGCCCGAGGGCGCCGTCTGGAAGCTGACCCTGCCGTCTCCGAGAGATACGACCGTGCCCTTGGCCGCGACCTCGACGGCGCACGCCACCTCCACGCGCTCCTCATCCTCCTGCGCTCCTCTCATAGCCGCCAACGTAACGCCCCCGGCTACCACTGCCCCACCCAGGATGCATGCGACCGAAACCAGATCCGTCCCGAGCCTGCGCACCGCGAACCTCCCGCGCCGTGAGTTCAGAGTCCTGCCGTCCCGCGCAGAGTGACACTCCCCCCGCCTGTCCATAGGACGCGTTCCAAGGCGGAAGCGTTGCCTCGCCGCGTCACGCGCCCCGATTCCGTCATGGGGCCGCCCCCCCGCACTTGCCGCAGAAGCGAGCGCCATCGCGTATGCGCGCTCCGCACGCGCCGCAGAAGACCAGCGGGCCCTTGCTTCCCGGCCCGGCCCGGATCCCGGTGACGGGCTCCCGCTCCTGCCGCCCTCCGGCCTCCATGGCCCGGAGGGCAGCCAGGTTCAGGCGAGGAATCGTGGAAGGGCCGCTGCCGTCGTCGTCCCAGGGGCGATCCGGGGGCGAACTCGGGGTTGTCTCCGGGCCGGGCGTTTCCCGGCCCCCCTTCGCGACCAGGTCCTGGAGGAGAGCCGTCACGCCGGCCAGACCCGTGCCCTCCAGGCGCACGGAGCCGTTCCGGTTCCTCCGCGCGAGGAGCGTGCCACCGGGTCCGGCCACGATCACGCCGACGTCCACGACGCTGGGCCTGCCGGCCTCCATCACGAGGGCGTCGTAGCCGATGCTCCCCGCCACGGGCAAGGTGGCCAGGGCCACCGCGAGAAGGTCGCCCCGGGGGCACCACCCCCGGTCCACCCGCGCCGCCAGGCCCGCGCGCTCGAGCTCGGCCAGGGTCCGCTCCACTTCGTCGTCCTCCGCCTGCCTCCCCTCCAGCCCCAGGTCGGCGAAGGCTTGCGCAAGGCCGCCGGGCCGGGCACCCGCCCGCGGCATCCGGGAACGGATGGCCGCCACCGACGCCCCCCCGTCCGGCGATCCCCCCGCACCGCCCGAGCGCTCCACGTGGGCGTCGGCGAGCGCCACGGCCACGCTGGCGACCCGCGGGGTCAGCGTGAGGGCCACCGGAAGATCCGAGACGGCGGCCACCCTCCCGTGGCGGGCGAGGAACTCCCGCACCACCGTCGGACTTGCGGGGGATGAAATGCCGATGGCCTCCGACGTGATCGTGACGGCCACGGGCTCACCGCCGCCGGGAGCGAAATGCACGCGGTACTCCTGGGACTGTTCGGACGCCAGGAATCGCACTCTCACGACGCGGTCCGGTGAGGCCAGGGCCCTCAGGACCGGGGCGTACCGATCCCCGACGACGCCCTCCCGACCCAGGAGGCCTTCCCGGACGAGCTCGGCCCGCACGCCCTCATTGCCGCCCCCGACCGGAAAGAGCGAAAGCGGCGAGCCTCCTCCGACGACGGCCCCGAGGGTCGGGAGCCACGCGGCTCGAAGCTTGAGTTGTACCGTTTCACCCATGCGGACCTCATTCGACCCTGGGGCTCCACCGTCCGGCCTGGCGGCGGGAACCACCCCGGCACCCACCGGGGAAACACTGGAGTTTAGGACGGGTGAGGGACGCCCGCCAATAGTGGCGCTCCGCGCGAGTCTACGGCGGCGCCCGCGACGCCCGCCCTTCGAGGGGCATCTCGTATTCCACGTCGCGGCCGACGAGCCCCACCCGAATCATGCCAACCCGCTCCATGATGGCGATCGAGGCGTGATTCTCCGGGTCGGCCCGGGCGAACAGGCGGGTCAGCCTCAACTCCTCGGCGGCGAACCGGATCAGGGCGCGGGCCGACTCGGTGCCGAGGCCCCGTCCCCACCATGCCTTCTTGAACATCCACGCCATCTCCCCCTGGAGACCCCCTTCGGATTCCACCGGCTCGATGCCGCAGCGGCCCACGACCTCCCCGGTTGCGAGCCACTCGGCGACGCACAGTCCGAAGCCGTGGCGGCGGTGATGTCGCAGATCCCTGGCCAGCCGAGCCCGCGTTTCGGCCACCGTGCGCGGGCGCCCCGTGATGTAGCGCATGAGGGTGGCGTCCCGGTACAGGACATGCAGCCTCCCCGCGTCACGCGGGGTCACGGGTCTGAACCGAAGTCGCTCTGTCAGGATGGGGTCCACGGTCCTGTCCCGTTGAAACGGCGCTCTGAACTGCCAGCTCTACCCGGCATCGCGAACGGGGCTCCCTGGACCCCCGTCCATGTCTCCTCCCGCCACGTCCTGCCCCGGTGTCGGCCTCCGGGCCAGACGCCGGAGGATGGAGACGGACCAGCGGGTGACCCTTGCCCCAGCCAGATCCGCCGAGGCGCTGAGGCTCACCTCCCAGGGGCCGGGCATCCACAGGACGGCGGAGGAGGCGTGCGCGCCCGCGCCCTCCAGATCCGGCGCGAACAGGTTGTCGGGCCCCCGGTCCACGACGCCGGCCGCCGATTCCAGGGCCAGCGACGCCCACTCGCCCCGGTAGGTGGCCAGGAGGGCCTTTGCCTGGCCCCCGAAAGGCGAGCCGAGCGGCCGGCCGCGGTCGGTCCACCCCCAGGCCAGGGCCCCGTGTTGATACCACGGGGGATGCCCGGCCCGCCGGCCGGCGAGCCAGGTGCCGGCCAGGCCCACCCACCCCCTCCGCCCGCTCAGCGCCACTTCGGCGTCGAGCCGCGCTCCAGGAACCCTCAGGAAGGCCAGCCCCGAATCGTCGGCGCCGTACTCCGCGGTGACCAGCAGCGGGGCGCCGGCGAGCCGTCCGCGCCAGCGCACGTCCAGGCTCGCCACCTGGTTCTCGAAGTCGGAGCTCTTTTCCGGGTCGTTGGTGATGCCGATCAGCATCAGGGCCATGGAGCGGAGAGTGACCGGGACGCCCGTCCCGTCGCCGCCGAAGATCACCGCCCGGTTCAGGCCCACGGTCCAGTCTTCGTGGGGACGGAGCTCGATCCTCATGGCGTGAAACAGCGGCCAGCGGTTGCCTGGTCCCGCCTCGAGCAGGACGCCGAGCTGGACGGCCACCTGGAAGGAGCCTACCCAGGGCAGCAACCTGGCCTCCCCCTGCCGGAGCTCCAGGCCCCACGCCTCCGCGAGCCTGGGCGCTCCCAGGACCAGGCCCCCTTCGCACCCGGGCCCGCTTCGCAGGGTGAGCGCGCCCGCCAGAGCCGCCACCGGGCCGGCCTTCACTCCCAGGGCGAGCACCCGGACGTAAAAATCGCCCTCCGCCGCGGCCACGTCCGCCGCCGCGACCAGGCGCCCCCGGGCCAGCTCGCCCCGCACCCGCAGGGCCGCCGGCCGGTCCTCCCCGGCCCCGGGACCGGGATAGGCGTAACCCCCGGACTCCGAGCCCGAGACGATGGCGCCCGCGCGCCGGGGCCCACTGCCCCCCCGGGAGTCAACGCCCAGCGCCAGGCGCTCCCCCAACCGCGCCGCGGCCAGGCCCTCCGACGCGCCAGGCTCCCCGTACGCGCCGGCCGCCAGGGCTCCGAAGGTGGCCAGGCCCGGGTCCGCCCCCCCCTCCGCCCAGCCGTGGAGCCACGCCCGGCACACGGGGTGGCCGGGCCCCGCGAGCCCCCGGAGGGATCCGGGCTCCTGCCCCGCCAGGGAGCCGTGCGCCGCCAGGGACGTGGCGAGGGCGAGTGCGGGGGCGAAGGCGCCCCGGAGGGCCGGGGACAGGAAGCGCCCCGCGGAACCCCGACGGTCGCGGCGGCGGCGGGGCGCAAGGAAGGCCCGGGGGCGCGACGGGACGAGGGTCGGTGTGCGGTGCATGATGCCGGGATTCTAGGCAGGGCCGCCCCGACCCGCGAACCCGCGGGGGGCCCCGATCCGACGAGCTCCTGCCGGGCTCGGAGGCTGAGGACGTAGGCTGGAGGCGAAACCTCGCCCGTGAGGATCACGTCAGATTGGGGCAGCACACACATCTCGACCCCCGGACTCCCGGACCCCATGGACGCCCTCCTGCGCGACATCCGCTTCGGCCTGAAGCTCCTCTGGAAGGAGAAGGCCTTCAGCGGCACCGTGCTTCTGACCCTGGCCATCTGCATCGGCTCCAACGTGGCCATCTTCAGCGTCATCCACACGGTGCTCCTGGAGCCTCTGCCGTACCAGGACGCCGACCGCCTGGTGACCATGTTCAACAGCTACCCGGGCGCCGGCGCCGAGCGGGCCTCCAACGGCTCCTTCGACTATTTCCAGCGCCGGGAGAACGTGGCGGCGTTCGAGGAGGTGGCCGCGTACCAGGGATTCGGGAACACCGTCGGGGAGCCCGGCGCCACGGAGCGGGTCTCCAGCATGCAGGTCACGCCCTCCTTCTTCGCGCTTCTGGGCGTGGAGCCCGTCCTGGGGCGGGCGTTCACCGAAGACGAGATGGACGTGGGCAACCACCAGAAGGTGATCCTGACCCACGGCTACTGGCAGGAGCGCTTCGGAGGGGCCGCCGACGTGGTGGGCCGGGACCTGAGGGTGGACGGGCAGCCCTTCACCGTCGTGGGAGTGCTGCCCGAGGACTTCCGAGTCGTGAACCGCCCGGACACGCGCTTCTTCCTGCCCATCCCCTTCACGGAGGCGGAGCGCACCATCGAAGCCTGGCACTCCAACAACTACCAGATGATGGCGCGGCTGGCCCCCGGGGCCACCATCGAGCAGGCCCTGGCGCAGGTGGACGCCATGAACGAGGCCCTCATCGACTCGTGGCCCCTTCCCAACGCCCGGCAGCTCCTGGCGGACGCCCGGTACCACGTGCGCATCCTCGGAGCGCAGGAGGACCTGGTCGGGGACGTTCGGCCCATGCTGTACATGCTCTTCGCCGGCGTGGCCTTCGTCCTCCTCATCGGCTGCGTGAACATCGCCAACCTCATGCTGGCCCGTTCCCAGGTGCGCCGGGGCGAGTTGGCCACCAAGCTGGCCATGGGCGCCCAGCGGCTCCGGGTGGCCCGGCAGGTCCTCACGGAGGCCATCGTCATCGCGCTCGTTGGAGGGGCCTTGGGGGTCGGCGTGGGCGCCCTGGGCCTCCGGCTCCTCACGATCCTGGGGGCCGACGACCTGCCCCGGGGGACGGAGATCGCCATCAACGGGCCCGTGCTCCTCTTCACCGTGGTCCTGGCCATGGGGGCGGGCGTGCTGTTCGGGGCCATCCCCGTCACCCACGTGCTCAGGGGCGACCTGAGCGCCGTTTTCCGCACCGAGACGCGCACGGGCACGTCAAGCCGCAAGGCCGTGCTCCTGCGGAGCTCCCTGGTCACGGGCCAGGTAGCGCTGGCCTTCCTGATGCTCATCGGCGCGGGCCTGATGTTCATGAGCTTCCGGGCCGCCCTCCGGGTGGAGCCCGGCTTCGATCCCAAGGGGGTCTTCACGGCCTTCGTGTCCCTGCCCGAGGCCCGTTACCCCGACGGCGAGGCCCGGCGCCAGTTCACCGACGAGCTCCTCGGGGAGGTCGGGTCCATCCCCGGCGTACGCCATGCCAGCGTGACCAACCAGCTCCCCTTCAGCGGCAGCAACTCCAGCAGCGTCATCATGCCCGAGGGCTACATGCTGGCGCCCGGCGAGTCCCTCCTGTCGCCCTACCGGAGCGTGGTGGGTGCCGACTACTTCGAGGCCATGGGAATCCCGGTCCTGGAGGGCCGCGCCTTCCAGGCCTCCGACGGCCCGGACCAGCCCAACGCCATCGTCCTGGACGAGTGGCTGGCCCGGCGCTACTTCCCGGACTCGAGCCCTCTGGGCAAGCGCATGTACCAGGGCGTCCCGGGGATGGACAGCATCCCCGAGAGCAACTACGCCACCATCGTGGGCGTGGTGGCATCGGTGAAGCAGAACGACCTCACGGCTTCCGACGCGGAGCACGTGGGAGCCTACTACTACAGCGTCCGCCAGCAGCCCATGGGCTTCCAGACCCTGGTGGTCCGGACGGACCTGGAGGCGGCGGACCTCACTTCGCCGGTCCGGGACGCCCTGGCTCGCCTGGACTCCGAGCTGCCCCTCTTCGGCGTGGAGACCCTCCAGAGCCGCATGGACGAGTCCCTCGTGTCCCGGCGGGCTCCGATGGCGCTGCTCCTTGTCTTCGCCGGGGTGGCCATGTTCCTGGCGGTCATCGGCATCTACGGGGCCCTGGCGTACTCGGTAACGCAGCGCACCCGGGAGATGGGCATCCGCCTGGCCATGGGAAGCGACCCCGCGGGGATCTTCCGCATTGTCGTGGGCCAGGGGCTCCGGGTCACGGGACTGGGGCTGGCGGTGGGCATCCTGGCGTCCCTGGGGCTGGTCCGCCTCATCGAGTCCATGCTCTTCGGCGTGCAGCCTACGGACGTCCGGGTCATGGCGGTGGTGGCCGTGGCCCTGGCCCTGGTGGCCTTCGTGGCGTGCGTGATCCCGGCGTGGCGGGCGACCCGGGTGGATCCGGTGACGGCGCTGAACTACCAGTAGCCACCACCAACCCCGTCAGGGCGCCCCCACCCCCTGCGGCAGCAACGTCACCACCACCACCCGGTCCTCGTTCAGGTAGCGCTGGGCGTCGGCTCGGATCGACTCGATCGTGATGGCGTCGAATCGGCTCGTGTCGATGAGGAAGCGCGGGTCCGTGCCGCTGTCCACGGAGAAACGCAGTTGGACCGCCCACCACCCGTTCTGCTGGAGGTTCGTCTCCAGGCTCCGGCGCTCCGCCTCCACGACCTTGATCACGTCTTCCTGGCTGGGGCCCTCCGCCGCGAGCCGGCCGATCTCCTCGAAGACCACGGCCCGAAGCTCATCGGTGCGCTCGGGATCGGAGCCGAACTGGATCGTGACCGTGTAGCGCTCCTCGGGCACGTCATCGTACGCCCCGTTCACGCTCACGCTGTACGTGCCCCCCAGATCCTCACGCATGCGCTCCCGCAGTCGGATCTCCAGGGCTTGGGCCATGGCGCGCATACCCACCCGGTTCTGCGCCGTGTAGTCGAACGGCCCTGTGAAGGCCACGACCGTGGCGCTCTGCGGCTCGATGCCCCGCCGTACGGTCTTCTCGATGCGCCCCTGGGGCGGGTCGATGTCAAGGTCGACCCACCCGTCCTCGCGCTCCACCGTGGGCAGCGCTCCCAGGTACCGCTCCACCAGGGGGCGCATGGCCTCCAGGTCCAGGGAGCCCACGAACACGAACGTGAAGTCGCCGGCGTCGGCGAAGCGGTCCTGGTAGAAGTCGATCGCCCTGCCCAGGTCCAGCTCATCCAGGGTCTCGACGGACGGCGGTCGGGACCGCGGATGCCCCTGTGACATCGTCACGCTGAACGTGTCGGAGAAGGCGGCGCTCGGGCTGGCGCTCCGGTTCTCCAGGAAGGCCCGGTTCTGGGCCAGCGTGGACTGGAACGCCGTACTGTCCTCCCGGGGCGCGGTGAAGTAGAGCCAAACGAGCTGGAAGAGCGTCTCCAGGTCTTTCGGGGAGGCCTGGCCACTCATCCCCTCCGTGGTCTCGCCGATGCCCGGCGCCACGGTCACGGACTTGCCCGCCAGCGCCTTCTGCAGGTCGATGAGAGAGAAGTCGCCCGCCCCGCCCTGCCTCACCAGGACCGCGGCCAACGTGGCCGACGCGTGGTCCTCCAGGCTCGAATTCGACCACCCGCCCGGGCTGGTGGCCTGCATGACGATCTCGTCCTCCTTGAAGTCGGTGGGCTTGAGCCAGACGGTGACGCCGTTGGACAGCGTCCACAGCGTGACGTTCAGCTCGGGGATGGAAGACTCCTCCACCACGGAGCCCGGCGTCGGCAGCTCCGCCACCAGCGGCTGGTCCAGGGCCGTGTCCACCCAGGGCTCGATGTCCGCACCCTCGACCGCTGCGAACACGCCCTCGATCCCGGCCCGGTCCGGCAACTCGAGGTCGGGCTTGCGGGGGCCGTCCACCAGGACCACTCGGTTGGCGTCGTCCAGGTTCTCCCGCGCCACCGCGTTGACCTCGTCCAGGGTGATGTTCCCCATCAGGACCTGCGAGGCCTGGTACTCGAACTCGATCCCGGGGATGGCCTCCCCCTGGAGAAAGTGGGACACGTACTCGCTCGCGAAGCGCGCCGACGGCTGGTTGTCTCGGTCCGCGTACACCCGCTCCAGACCCCGGAGCACGTCCAGCTTCTGGCGCTCCATCTCACCGGCCGTGAAGCCGTGGCGGGCGGCCCGCTCGGCCTCTTCGACGAGGGCTTCGAGGGCCCGTAGATGTCCACCCTCGGGCACGAACGCCGCTAGCTGGAAGGCGCTTTTCGTGCGCACGAAGCGCCCCCGGCCGGTGCCCGCCGCCACGAAGGGCGGATCGGCCTGCTGGATCAGCTCCCGGAAGCGGTCGTTCATCATGCCGCTGGCCAGGCCCTCCACCAGACTCTGCCGGTACTCGCCGACCGTGGTCACGTCCCGGGGCTCTTGCATGGTGAGGACCGCGATCTGGGAGCCGGTCGCCTCCGGATCCGAGGCGATGGCGTAGTAGGTCTCGGCGTGGTCCGGGACGTCGTGGTAAGGCCGGTCCAGCCGCTCCGCGCGAGCCGGGATGCGCCCGAAGTGCGTGCGTACGAGCTCCTCCACGTCCCGGGGCTCGAAGTCCCCGACGGCCACCACCGCCATAAGGTCCGGCCGGTACCAGGTCTCGTAGAAGCGGGTCAGCTCCTCGTGGGGAAAGGTCTGCAGCGTCTCCACGTCCCCGATGGGCAGGCGCTCGGCGTAGCGTGAGCCCTGGAACATGATCGGGAGCTGCTGGTCCAGGATGCGGGCCGATGCCCCCCGGCCCAGGCGCCACTCCTCGACCACCACCCCGCGCTCCTTGTCGATCTCCTCCGGCTCGAAGCTCACGAGATGGGCCCAGTCTTCCAGGATCTGGAACGCCGTGCCCACCACCTCCGGATCGTCGGTGGGCACGTGGAGCATGTACACGGTCTCGTCGAAGCTCGTATACGCGTTGATCGAGGGTCCGAACTCCATGCCGATGGACTCCAGGTAATCCACCAGCTCCTGCTTCTCGAAGTGCTCCGTGCCGTTGAAGGCCATGTGCTCCACCAGGTGGGCCAGGCCCCGCTGGCTGTCGTCCTCGAGGACCGAGCCCGCGTTCACCACGAGGCGCAGCTCGGCCCGGTTCTCCGGCCTGCCGTTGCGGCGGATGAAGTACCGGAGCCCGTTGTCCAGCTCTCCCACCGTGACCGCCGGATCCACCGGGAGGAGCGCGTCCATGGGGATCTGGGCGTCGGCGTCGGCTGGAACCGACACGAGCACGACGGCGGCGGACGCGCACAGGCACGCCCGGAGGCGGGAGGGGATCATGGACGGCTCCGTTGTGGCGGGCGTAGGGGGCGTGCCTTACCTGCGCCTGGCGTTCTGGACCTCACGGGTGACGGTGAGGTCGTCTTCCGACCCGCGCGTGCCGTCGGGACCGTTCGATCCAACCGTGAAGGAGGACCGGGTGAGCTGGTACCAGATGTCGCCTCCCCACTGGTCCTGGAGGGTGCTGCCCTTCTGCCGGATGAGCCACTCGTTGAAGTCGCCCTGCTCCGGAAGGCCCCCGGGCCACGCGGCGCCCGCGGCGGCTTCGAGGTCGTCGGCGAGCCGTCCAAGCGTGGTGCGGGTGGCAATCTGACCCGCGGCGCCCAGGTGCGGCTCCAGAGTCGTCATGATCCTGGTGCGCGACGCCGGAACGACCATCGCGACGCCCAACGCGAAAATGGCGAACCAGATGAGTTTCTTCATGAACCCTTGGACCTCCCTCGAACGCGGGATAGAGGAGGGGTATTCCTCAACGTGCCGTGGCGTACCCGGCCTCCGCAACCCACGTGCCACAGCCCCGAGCGCGGAGGGCGCTCGATCCGTTCCGTACGGCGGGAGCCCTCGTCACGTTCCACCGGGGCGGATGGTCCGAAGTCGAGGGAGGGGGGGAGGGATGGAATTGAGGGGCACATTGCGGCATCCTAAGGGCCCGGGGCGTCACGCCCCGGCCCGATTCCCGAAGGAGCCATCCCCATGAACGCCCGCCCGTCCCCCCGTCACATCCCGCCGCTGGGCATCCCACTGCTGATTCTGGCCGTGGGTTTTGCCGCTCCTCCCGCCGCGCGGGCCCAGGACGCTGCCGACACGCTCCGGCCCGGCCGGTTCGACTTCGGCAAGATGTGGACGTTCGAGTATCCGCCCACCGAGTACTTCACCTCCACGTACGGCTTCGACGCCAACCCCGGTTGGTTCGAGAACGCGCGCCTGGCGGCGCTTCGCATCCCCGGGTGCTCGGCGTCCTTCGTGTCACCCAACGGGCTCGTCGTGACCAACCACCACTGCGCCCGCGGCCGCGCGATCGCCCCGCTCAGCCGCCCCGGCGAGAACCTCCTGGACGACGGCTTCTACGCCGCCTCCCTCGAGGACGAGCGGCCCATCCCCGGATACTACGCGGACCAGCTCATGGCCGTCGAGGACGTCACGGACGAAGTCTTCGCCGCGGTGGACGCGGCCCCGGCCGAACGCCGGCAGGAGGCGCGCGAGGGAGCTATCTCCCGCATCCAGGGACGGATCGAGGCAGCCCACGCCGGAAGCGGCCCGATCCGGGTGGAGGTCACGGCCCTCTACCATGGCGGCCGCTACTCCGCCTATGTCTTCCGGCGCTTCACCGACGTGCGCCTGGTGGCGGCCGTGGAGCTGGATCTGGGCTTTTTCGGCGGTGATCCGGACAACTTCACGTATCCGCGCTACGCCCTCGACTTCGCGTTCTACCGCATCTACGGGGAGGACGGGCAGCCCTACCGCACGGACCACTGGTTCCGCTGGGGCGAGGGTGTCGAGGAAGGGGACGCGGTCTTCATCATCGGCAACCCCGGCCCCACGAACCGCCTCAACACGGTCGCTCAGCTCGAGTACCAGCGCGACGTGCTGGTCCCCGCCCGGGAGCGCTGGTTCCGGACGCGTCTGGGTGCCCTGCGAGCCGCCTACGCCGCCGACCCGGTCGTGGGCGAGCGCCTCGATCTTCGCAACCAGGCGTTCTCCCTCTCCAACTCCCTCAAGGCCTACACCGGGCGCCGCGCGGCCCTGGAGGATCCGGACATCCTGGACCTGAAGCGGGCCGCCGAGCGTGAGCTCATGCGGCGCGTCCTGGAGGAGCCAGAGCTGAGCCGGCGATACGGATCTCTCATCGCCGAGGTGGCGGCCATCCAGGCCCGCAAGCGGGAACTGGGACCCGAGTACGGGGCGTTCTACCGCTTCGGCGCCGCCGGGCCGGAGTCCATGACGCTCATGCGGGCGGTGGCGGCGGCGGAGCTGCTGGAGGCCGGGGAGCGCGGTGTCGCGCGGGGCCGGCTCGAGGCCGGGCGCGCCGCCCTGGCCAGGATCGACGACCACGAGGCGCCCCTGGAAGCGGAGCTCCTGGCGCTGCGCATGGAGGATCTCCTGGTGTCCCTGCACCGGGACGATCCTCTGATCGGCCTGGCCCTGCGGGGCGGCACTCCCGCCGAGGCCGCGGCCCGTCTCCTGGAGACGTCGGCCCTGGCAACCTCCGAGGGAACCGCTTCCGCCCTCGCTGCCGGCACCCTGGAAAGAGACCCGGCCGTTGAGCTCGGCCGGGCTCTGGCGCCTCGCATAGCGGCCTGGAGGGAGGGAGAAGCCGCCCTGGCCGCCCTGGAGAGCGAGCTCGCCGCCGACCTGGGCCGGGCGCGCTTCGAAGTCTACGGCACGGAGATGGCGCCGGACGCGACCTCGTCCCCCCGGATCACGGACGGCGTGGTCAAGGGCTACGAGTACAACGGCACGCTGGCGCCTCCGTACACGACCCTCTTCGGCCTCTACGACCACTTCCACTCGTACGGCCAGAACCCCGAATGGAACCTGCCGGAGCGGTGGAGGACGCCCCCAGCGGGGCTGGACCTGGCCACGCCCCTGAACTTCGTGTCCACGGCGGACACGTACGGCGGCAACTCGGGCTCCCCGGCGGTGACCAGGGACCTGGCCATCGTGGGCCTCAACTTCGACCGCAACATCGAAGGCCTGTCGCGGGACTTCATCTACCTGCCGGAGCGGGGCCGGAACATCATGGTGGACGTGAGGGCCATCCTGGAGACGCTGGACGACCTCTACGACGCGGACCGCATCGTCATGGAGTTGCTCACGGGTGAGCTTTTCCGTACCGAGGCCGAGGCGGACGCGCGAGGGAGGTAGGCGGCCCGCCCGCCCCCCGTCCGGAGCCCTATCGTGCGCCTCGCAATCAACGCTCTCGAAGACGAGCTGGCCCCCGCGGCAGCGGCGTGCCTGCGGGAGGGCGTGGGCATCGAAGTGACGGCCTTCGCCTTTCCCGACCGACTGGACGACGGGCTGGGGGAACGAATCCAGGCCCACCGGGAGGCTATCGAAGGCGTGGACGACGTCTCCTCCCACGGGCCGTTCATGGACCTGTACGTCACCAGCGTGGATCCGGCGGTTGTGGACGTGTGCCGGCGGCGCCACGAGCAGGCCCTGGAAGCGTCCCTGGCCGTGGGGGCCACGATCTACGTGGCGCACATGAACTCCATCCCCCTCATCCGGAACGCACGGTACCGCGACCGCTTCGTGGACGCGTGCGTGGCGTTCTGGACGCCCTTCGCCGAGCACGCGTGGGAGAACGGCGCCACCATCGTCCTGGAGAACCTGTGGGAGCCGGACCCGTCGCTCCACGTGGCGGTTCTGGACGCGGCGGACCACCCGGGCCTGGGGGCGTCCTTCGACAACGGCCACGCCCTGGTCTTCTCGGATGTAGCGGCGCGAGAGTGGATCGAGGCGCTGGAGGAGGACCTCCTTCACGTACACCTCCACGACAACGACGGCGCCCTCGACCAGCACATGCCCGCGGGACGGGGCGTGGAGGACTGGCCGGCCCTTCTGTCGGCCCTCCAGGACCACGCCCCCGACGCCATGGTGGTTCTGGAGTGCGACGGGCTCGAGCCGAACCTGGAGTGCCTGCGAGCGGTGAGGGGGCTGTTGAGGGGGCGGTGACCGCGGCGAGTGGGTCGGCGGGAGGCCGGTGTACCTCGTCCGGGGCGCCGGCCAACGACAGCCTGACAAACGCGCTGTCTCAACGGGCGTTTGTGCGATCTTCTCCGCTATTCGGGGTCGAACCCAATAAACGCACCTCCGCCGAAGCACCGATTGGTGGGATCGACCCCGAATAGCGACGTCATCCGCACAAGCGCGTCCGGCGATCCCGCGATTGTGCGGTTGTCGGCGGGGCGAGGCGTCTGGACACCCCGCGCTCCCCCCGCGCTCCCCTGGCCCGGACCGTGCCGCCACCGTAATCTCATGGCAGCGGCGGCCCGCTTACTGTGTGGCCGCTTTACGGGGCCCGCGCCCCACGCCCCGTGTCGTCGCCGCCTCCCTCCCGGCGCCACGTCCCTCCAACTGAGGAGGTGCGATGTCCCCGTTCGCCACCGCTCGCCTGCGGCCCCGACCGCGTCGCACCGTTACGGCGCGGGCCCTGGTGGCCGTCCCGGCACGGCCCCGCCGCTGGAGCGGCGCAAGGTCCCCGGCCGCCCTCGTGGGCGCGCTTCTGCTCGCCCCGGCCGCCCTGGCCCTCGCGTCGTGCGCGGGACCGGCCGGGACCGACGGCGACCAGATCACCGTGGCGGTGACCCTGCCCGCCGACGCCCCGGGCCCCCTGGACGGCCGCCTCATCCTGGTGCTGTCCTCGCTGGAGGAGGGCGAGCCCCGCTTCCAGGTGAGCGAGGGGCCCGGCGCCCAGCCGGTTTTCGGGCTGGACGTCGAGGGATGGCTGCCCGGCCAGGCCATGACGTTCACCGACACGGTCTTCGGCTTCCCCACCCGGAGCCTGGCGGCCCTCCCCTCGGGGACGTACCGGGCCCAGGCGATCCTGAACCGGTACGAGACGTTTACCCGGAGCGACGGCCACACGGTGAAGCTCCCCCCCGACCGGGGCGAGGGGCAGCAGTGGAGCCGGAAGCCGGGCAACCTGTACAGCGAGCCGACGACCTTCACCGTGGGCTCGCCCGCGGGCTCGAACCGCCTCGCGCTGACCCTCGACCAGGAGATCGAAGCGCTGCCCGATCCCGCCACGCTGGAAACCGACTGGGTCAAGTACGTGCGCATCCGGAGCGAGCGGCTCTCGGAGTTCTGGGGAACGGACGTCGAGCTGGGCGCGTGGGTGCTCCTGCCGGCGGGCTTCGACGAGCATCCCGAGGCGCGCTATCCGGTGGCGGTCTTCCACGGGCACTTCCCGTCCAGCTTCGGCCACTTCCGCACGGAACCACCGGACACCACGGCGCCGTGCGTGTACAGCTCGCGCTTCGACATGGACTGCTACAACCGCGTCCAGCAGGAGTGGCAGTACCGCCTCTTCCAGGAGTGGACGGGGCCCCGCTTTCCCAGGATGCTCGTGGTGGAGATCCAGCATCCCACGCCCTATTACGACGACTCCTACGCCGTGAACTCCGAGAACAACGGGCCATACGGCGACGCCATCACCCACGAGCTGCTCCCGGAGATCGAGCGGCGCTTCCGGGGGATCGGGGAGGGATGGTCCCGCTTCCTGTACGGGGGCTCCACCGGCGGGTGGGAGGCCATGGCGGTCCAGGTCTTCTATCCCGACGACTACAACGGCGCCTGGATCGCGTGCCCGGACCCCATCGACTTCCGGGCCTACACCACGGTGAACCTCTACGAGGACGCCAACGCCTATTTTCTGGACTCCCGCTTCAAGCAGACGCATCGCCCGGGCCATCGGGACTGGCTGGGCCACGTGAGCGCCACCCTGGAGGACCAGAACCTCCTGGAAGCGGTTCTGGGCACGAAGAGCCGCTCGGGCCAGCAGTGGGACATCTGGGAGGCGGTGTACTCGCCCGTGGGCGACGACGGCTATCCCCGGCGCATCTGGAACAAGCTCACGGGCGAGGTGGATCCCGAGGTGGCCGCGTTCTGGAGGGAGAACTACGACCTGGTCCACATCCTGCGGCGAGACTGGGAGACGCTGGGCCCCAGGCTCCGGGGCAAGCTCCACATCTACGTGGGGGACATGGACAACTACTATCTGAACAATGCCGTGTACCTCGCCGAGGAGTTCCTGGAGAGCACCACCGATCCGTACTATGCCGGCGAGGTGGACTATGGCGATCGAGCCGAGCACTGCTGGAACGGTGACCACGAACAGCCCAACGCCATCAGCCGACTCCGTTACATCTCCATGTACGCGCCCCGGATCGAGAGGCGCATCCTGGAAAGCGCCCCCCCCGGGGCGGACCTGACCAGCTGGCGTTATTGAGGGAACAGTCCACGCAAGGGGAGCCAATATGTTCGAGACCGCCGAACTCGGTCAGACCGTGCCCGATGACGTCTACAAAGCCAGAGTGCCGGAGCTTCGCCAGGAGCTCCTACAGGCCCAGTGGGAGCTGAGCCAGGTCGACGCTCCCGTCATTGTCCTGTTCTCCGGGGTGGACGGCGC
>DASWKP010000205.1:0-2796 GCA_036396575.1 Longimicrobiales bacterium
ATCACGGAGAGCCCGAAGGGTCTTCACGCCTCGGTCCGCGGGCCGCTCAGGGCTGGATGTTCTGGTTGAGCCGGAACACGTTGTCGGGATCGTAGCGGCGCTTGAGCGCCTGGAGGCGCGCGTACTTCGCATCGCCGTACGAGTCCTTCACCCGGTGGGCGTCGTCCTCGCTGGTGAAGTTGGTGTACGTGCCTCCACTTGAGTGCGGCTGGAGCGCGTCCCACAGGGCCCGGGTCCAGGCCACGTGGCCATCGTCGTCGCCGCCGGACTCCCATCGCGTGTTGATGTTGACGATGAACGGCGCCCCGCGATGCCCGTACGCGGTGTCGTCCTCGCCCACCCTGCTCATCGCCCCGCCCAGGTAGGGCACCTTGAAGTCGGAGAGCGGCGAGGTGATCGTGCCCAGGGCTTCCACCAGGGTGTCGATGGCTCCCGACGGCAGGCCGGTGAGGTACTCGGCCTTCCAGTAGTTCTGGAACCCGGGCGTCCAGCTGCCGTCCAGGAGCTTCTGCATCTCCGCGTACGGCCTGGGCTGGAAGATGTCGGCCAGCGTCCCGCCCAGGTCCCGCAGGGGCGCCAGGTCCCTCGAGGCCGCCTCCTCCCCGCCGATGTGCATGCCGGCCACGGCGATCATCGGCTTGCCGTGTGCGTCCTCCGGCAGGAACGGCGCCGGCGGAGCCAGGCGGAGCACGGCCACCAGCATCAGCTCGTCCGGTGCGTGAGGCTGCAGCGCCGCATACGCGGTGAGGACCTCCGCCGCTCGCTCCCCGGGCCACACGATCATCCCCGCATCCACCGTGGGCCCCACGGGATGGACATCGAACTCGAACGAGGTCACCACGCCGAAGTTGCCGCCCCCGCCGCGCAGGCCCCACAGCAGCTCGCGATCGTCATCCGCGGAGGCCCGGAGCGTCGTTCCGTCCGCGGTGACCACGTCGGCGGCCACCAGGTTGTCGCATGCCAGGCCGAGCTTGCGCTGGAGCCAGCCGATGCCTCCCCCCAGCGTGAACCCGCCCACCCCGGTGGAGGAGATCAGCCCGCCGGTCACGGCCAGCCCGTGGGCCTGGGTCGCCGCGTCCACCTCGCCCCACACCGTGCCCCCACCCACCCGGGCCCGGCGGGCCTGCGGGTCTACCTCGATCGCCTTCATCATGACCAGGTCGATGACCAGGCCGTCGTCGCACGTGGAGTGGCCGGCCACGCTGTGCGAGCCCCCGCGCACGGCGATGGGCAGGTCGTGCTCGCGGCCGAAGCGGATCGCGGCGGCCACGTCGTCGACGGTGCCCGGGCGAACGATGAGGGCGGGGCGCCGGTCGATCGACGCGTTCCAGATGCGCCGGGCTTCGTCGTACCCGGGATGGTCCGGAGCGATGATCTCCCCGTCCAATCGGTCCTCCAGGGCGGTGAGGGCGGCTGTGCTGAGGCGACCGGTGGCTTTCATGGGAGGCAGCCTGCCTCGGTCCGGGCGTCGACGCAAGTGGGGATCCCGGCCGGTATGCGGGAGAGGGCCCGAGACCTGATAGGGTAGTGGGCGAGGGTTCAGCAGTGACGAGCAGTTCCCTCAGCCGGCGACCTTCGCCGGACGCCGACGGACCTGAAGGTCCGCAACGGCACGAGAGGGGGAACGCTCAATGAACACCGGAACCGTGAAGTGGTTCAACCCTGAGAAGGGGTACGGTTTCATCTCCCAGGAGACTGGTCCCGACGTGTGGGTCGGCATGAACGAGGTGCAGACCGCAGGTCAGACCACGCTGGAGGAGAACCAGAAGGTGGAGTTCGAGATCACCGAGGGCCCGAAGGGTCCCCAGGCCTCGAAGCTCAAGACCATCTAGCACGAAGCTTCCGCTGGGCCCGTCGCGGTGACGCGGCGGGCCCTCGGCGTTCCCGGGGGTTAGCGCTTCGAGGCGACGTTGTCGAAGGCCACGTACAGGTATGGCCACAGGGACGCCGGGTTGGCCATGAACGCGCCATGCGGCTCCTTGAAGCAGAGGTACCCGTCGCCGTTGCCGTCCAGGGCGGCGAACATCGAGTAGACCTCGGCCTCGGTGAAGAATCCGTCGTCGATCGCGGCGATGGTCCGGGGAAGCGCCAGGACCTGCTCAACGGTCACCGCGCCCAGGTCGTACCCGGGCGAGCAATTCTGCGCGGGTTTGACGGCGGATGCAGCATGGGGCACCAGCAGTGTGCCCACCATGGCACCCAGCAAGACCAGTGGGGCCAGGCGGCTCCTGGAGCGGATGACGTCCATCGGGGTCCTCCCTCCGATCACGCGGGTCCTGGTCAGCCTGCCGGGGTGGGACGCGCCCGTCCATAGCCCGATGGTGGGGTTTTCGGTGACCTGCGCGGGCCAGTCATGGTGGATGTGGCCCATGTCATGCTTCCGATGTACGCGATACGAGGAGGCTCATGATGGACCTGAACGAGGCCATGACCACCCAGCGGGCCATCCGCCGGCTGAAGCCGGATCCGGTGGAGGACGATGTGCTCCTGCGGTGCATCGAGATGGCCACCAAGGCGCCGTCGGGCGGCAACCGCCAGCCGGCGGAGTTCATCCTGGTCCGCGACCGAGTGGTGAAGGCGGCCCTGGCCCGCCAGTACCGGGTGGCGTGGTCGGTGTACGGCGGCCTGGCGAGGCGTCTCCGCGGCGACGACGAGCGCACGCGCAAGATCATCGAGTCCGTGCAGTGGCAGGTGGATCACTTTGAGGAGGTGCCGGTGGCCATCGTGGTGTGCATGCGCGGGGTGTCGATCCCGGTGCCCGGTGTGATCCGCTCGTCGCGGTACGGGTCGGTGTAT
>DASWKP010000206.1:0-4534 GCA_036396575.1 Longimicrobiales bacterium
CCTCCAGGTCCGAGTCGTCAACCCAGGAGACATCCGTTCCCGTCGCCTCGAGCCGTTCGACGACGTGCGGACCGCCTGGCACGGATCTGGCCCTGGGGGAGCACACCGCGAAGTGGATGTCCCCGCCGTCCAGTGCCTCCCGGGCGGAGCGAACTCCCTCCACGAGGAAAAGCCCCCTCCGGGACCTTCCCTTCCGGGTGGCGAGGCCCCGCACCAGCGCCTGACGACTTCGGCTCAGAGTCACGGATGCCCCCCGGCGCGCCCTGGCCGCGCGCGGCGACGCCCGCCGAGCCCGGGAACGGGGGCCGGGCGTCCTGGTACACGGGGAACGATCGCTGGAGAGCGTTTCCGTCCCACCGGATCCCGTTCATGGCCAGTCATCCACTCTCCGTGGCTCTCTCCATCGCCGGCAGCGACAGCGGCGGCGGCGCTGGAATCCAGGCAGACCTCAAGACGTTTCATGCCTTTGGAGTGTTCGGCGCCACCGCCGTCACGGCCATCACCGTCCAGAACACCCTGGGCGTCCAGGCGGTCCATGCCATCCCCGCCGACATCGTGCGCATGCAGATCTCGGCGGTCGTGGACGACCTGGCCCCCTCGGCCGTCAAGACCGGCATGCTCGCGTCCCGGGAGCTGGTGGAAGCGGTCGGAGCGGCCCTGGTGCGACACGCGCTGCCCAATTACGTCCTGGACCCCGTCATGGTGGCCACCAGCGGTGACCGGCTCCTCGACGCAGACGCCGAGTCGGCGGTGGCCCGTATCCTCGTCCCTCTCGCCACCGTGGTGACGCCGAACCTCCCCGAGGCCTCCGTTCTCACCGGACTGGGTGTGAACGATGTCTCGGACCTGAGCCGGGCGGCTCGGGCGCTGGTGGACATGGGGGCCGCGGCCGCTCTGGTCAAGGGAGGGCACCTCCCCTCGGACGAGGTGGTGGACGTGCTCTGGGACGGCCGCGAGGAGCGCTCGTGGCGCCGGCCCCGGATCCGCACGGGGCACACCCACGGCACCGGGTGCACGCTCTCGGCGGCGGTGGCCGCCGGCCTCGCCCGGGGCCGCCCGCTGCCCGATGCCGTGGCGGCGGCGCTGGACTACGTGGCACGTGCCATCCGGGAAGCTCCCGGCCTCGGAGGTGGGCGCGGGCCGCTGAACCACTTCGTGGCGGCGGAGCCGAGCGAACCGAGCGCCGGAAGCCGACTCACGAAACCGCCCGAGGAAGCCCCCGGATCACCTGCCGGATGAGGCGCCCCAGGCTCCCCTCGCCCCGACGCCCCGCCTCCAGAACGTCGCCGTGGGATAGCGCCGGACGGCCCCGACCCGACGCCCGATTCGTGATCAGGGAGAAAGCCAGGACCCGCATGCCCAACGCCCGGGCGACCAGAACCTCCGGGACCGTGGACATGCCGACGGCGTGGGCTCCCAGGCGACGGAGGGCTTCGACTTCGGCGGGTGTCTCATAGCTCGGACCGAGCACGGCTGCGTAGGTCCCCCGTTCGAGGGGGAGGGCGAGGTCCCGAGCGACCCGGAGCGCCAGGGCCTCTAGCTCGCGGTCGTACGGGGCGCTCAGGTCCGGAAACCGCTCCTCCGAGGGCTTCACGGCGCCCGCCAGCGGTGAGCGCCACATGAGGTTGACGTGGTCCTCGATGAGGAGGAGGGACCCGGGGTCCAGGTCGCGACGGATCCCCCCGGCCGCGTTGGTGACGATGAGGAAGCGGGCGCCCAGAGCGTGAGCCACCCGAACCGGTCCGGCCAGGATGTCCGGGGCCACCCCTTCGTACGCGTGGAATCGACCCGACTGGAGAAGCACGGCGCGACCCTCCACGCGCCCTATGACCCAGCGCCCGTCGTGACCCGCGACCCGCGCCGGTGGAAAACCCGGGACGTCGCCGTACGGCACCGCCACGGCGTCCGCCACACCCTCCGCCAGTCCGGCGAGGCCGGAACCCAGCACGACCGCGACTTCGGGCGGCTCGGCCATGCGCGCCCGCAGGGCCGCGGCAGCGGCTCCTACGTCCACCCGACCCTCCGCGCGCGACGAAGGCACCCCGGTCCCGGATTCACACGAGCATCCCCGCGACCGCAGCCGTCATGAGGGCGGCCATGGTCCCGGCGATCATGGCCCGCATGCCCAGCCTGGACAGGTCGTGGCGCCGCGACGGGGCGATTCCCCCGATGCCGCCGAGCTGGACGGCGATGGACGAGAAGTTCGCGAAGCCCGAGAGGGCATACGTGGCGATGACGGCCGAGCGCGGGCTGAGGGCCGCCCCGCCCTCGCCCCCGAGAATCCCTGCGAGTTGCAGGTAGGCCACGAACTCGTTCAGCACCGTCTTCACGCCCAGGAGGCTGGCCACGGTGCCCGCGTCGGCAGCCTCCACGCCCACCATCCACGCCACGGGCCACAGGAGCCGTCCGAGGAGCCACTCCATGGTGAGGCCGTCGAAGCCCACCACCCCTCCCATCCACCCCAGCACGGCGTTCAAGAGGTAGACCAGGGCGATGAACGCCAGGAGCATCGCTCCCACGTTCAAGGCGAGGCCAAGGCCATCCGAGGCGCCGCGAGCCGCAGCGTCGATGACGTTCACGTCCGGCTTGTCGACCTCGATGTCCAGGGTCCCGGCCGTCTCGGGCTCACCGTCCTCCGGCACCATGAGCTTGGCCACCACCAGCGCGGCCGGCGCCGACATGACCGAAGCCGCCATGAGATGGCCCGCAATGTCCGGGAAGTAGGCCACCAGCATACCCACGTAGGCCGCCAGGACCCCACCCGCGACCGTCGAGAAGCCTCCGGTCATGACCGCCATGAGCTCGCTGGAGGTCATGCGCTCCACGAAGGGCTTGACCAGAAGAGGAGCCTCCGTCTGGCCCACGAAGATGTTGCCGGCCGCGGAGAGCGTCTCGGCTCCCGACGTCCTCATGGTGCGGACCATGACCCAGGCCACGCCCTTGACCACCCACTGCATGATGCCCAGGTGGTAGAGAACGGTCATGAGGGACGAGAAGAAGATGATGGTGGGGAGAACGTTGAAGGCAAAGTAGCCACCGGTGTGGGCCGCCATGTCCGGAAGCGGCTGGAGAACCTCGTTGGTGCCCGAAGCGGCCATCCCCACCGGGACGTTGTTGTAGACCAGGTCGCCGAACACGAAGCGGGCTCCCTCCACCGTGAAGCCGAGAAGAGCCACGACCACGTCGTTGAGCGCCCCGAAGATCCCCTCCCCCAGGCCGGTCTTGAGGATGAAGGCCCCGAAGAGGAGCTGAAGCCCGATGCCCCACAGGACGACCCGCCAGTGCACCCGGCTCCGGTCGACCGAGCAGGCCCACGCCAGGAACGCCAGGAGGAGCAGGCCCCCGAAGGCCCGGATCCTGGCGGACAGGGGCGTGGATCCGAGGCTGTCGCGGGCGACGATCTGGGGGGTCGGACCGGAGGGCGCGGACACCTCGACCGGCGCCGCGAGTGCCGCCGCCGCCGGTGCCGGCGCCGTGGACGCGGTCGCCGGCGGGGCCTCCGTCCGGGCTGGAGACCCCATCACCCGGCCGGCCAGCCCGGCCATGGCCAGGAACGCGGCGACCGCCCACAGGAGGAGCACGGCTGGCGACGGGCGGGGTGTCCGGTCGTGCCCGGCGACGTCCTTGAAGAGCGCGAACATGGCGTCCCACGATAGGCGTCGACGCGAGTTCCTGCCACACCGGCGGGACCGGTCCTACTTTCTTGCCACATTGGCATGATTCCGGGCTCTCGAAGCTTCCCCCGCCCGGCACGGACGTTGCACCCGGAGGAGGCTCTGGAATGACGGCGGGCGATGCGGCCCGGCCCTTCTCCACTTCGATGTCACGAGAGAGAGGACGCAACATGGGTAAGGTCATCGGGATCGACCTCGGCACTACGAACTCGGTCGTCGCCGTCATGGAAGGCGGTGAGCCGGTCGTGATTCCCAACGCCGAGGGTGGGCGCACCACGCCTTCCGTGGTGGCGTTCACCAAGGACGGCGAGCGGCTGGTCGGTCAGGTGGCCCGACGCCAGGCCATCACCAACCCGGAGAACACGGTCTTCTCCATCAAGCGGTTCATGGGGCGTCGGGGCGAGGAGGTGAAGGAGGAGGAGAAGCTCGTTCCCTACGACGTGCGCACCGACGGCCAGGGCCGTGTGCAGGTGCACATCCCGAACGCCGACAAGACGTTCAGCCCGCCTGAGATCTCGGCCATGATCCTCCAGAAGATGAAGCAGACGGCCGAGGACTACCTGGGGCAGAAGGTGACCGAGGCCGTGATCACGGTCCCGGCCTACTTCAACGACTCGCAGCGCCAGGCGACCAAGGACGCCGGCAAGATCGCCGGCCTCGAGGTCAAGCGCATCATCAACGAGCCCACGGCCGCAGCCTTGGCCTACGGTTTGGACAAGAAGGAAAACGAGATCATCGCCGTCTACGACTTCGGCGGTGGCACCTTCGACATCTCCATTCTAGAGGTGGGCGACAATGTCGTTCAGGTGATCTCGACCAATGGCGACACCCATCTCGGTGGACGACGAGAACATGAAGTG
>DASWKP010000207.1:0-3618 GCA_036396575.1 Longimicrobiales bacterium
TCTACGTTGGAGAGGCCCGACTTGGTCTTGGTGGTCATCGTCTGCTGTCCGGTGTGGTGCACATGGCTAAGCATAACGGGCCACATGGCGAGCCACAACGTTCGCATTCTAACAAGGGCTTCCTGCTGAGACGCGCCGCCCGAGCCGCCCATGGACCCCGAAGACCTTCGTCGGCCTCCTCCCAGCGGGATTCCACCAGCTTTGCCGCCTCCAGCCGCCGGAGGAGCGGGTAGACCGTCCCGCTGGGCAGGTGGGTGGCCCGCATGATGTCGAAGCCGTAGCCGTGCCCCGGCACGATGGCCTGAAGCACCAGGGCGCCGTTGTAGCTCAGGGGTCCCGGGGATGTGGATCCCCGGGAGCCGACGAGTCCCGGACCTCCCCCGAGCGAGCGACCGTCAGATGTCCGCTCGGGCGGCCGCCATCCCGGCGGCGGGGCCGTACATCTCCAGGAAGTCGTCGAAGGCCCCGTACACGAAGCTCGTCAGCTCGTCCCGCTCGGGGCGCTTGGACGCCTCCGAGACGGCGTCCAGGACGAGCATTCGCACCGCCTCGACGCAGGCGGGCAGCTCCAGGCGCAGAACGTGGGAATGGACGGGGCGGACGCCGAGGGGTGGCGGGACGCTGCCTTCCCCCCGCCGCTTCGGCCGGCGCAGGGCGGCAGGGGGGTACCGGCCGGCCGCGGCGTCCGCGTCCAGCCTCTGGTAGAAGGTCACGATCCGGTCCCGGACCTCCGCCACCCGCCTCGCGTTGTCCAGCAGAGTGGTGCGGAACTCCACGTCCTGGGTCAAGCGCCCGCAGAACGCGAAGGTGACGTAGAGCAGGAGCAGGTCCACGGCCCGGGTCAGATCCTGGACGGCGGACTCCACCCGGGGGGCCGACAGGGTGGTCGCCACCTTCCTTCCCGCCTTGCTCGCCAGCGCCTCCGCCAGGGAGAAGTCCCGTTGGACGGCAGGGTAGAGGAGGAGGGGGTACGTGAAGCCGAGGCGCTTGCCCTCCAGGTGGTCGCCTCGCTTGCGCAGGAGGGCCAGCAGGCCCTCCCCCGTGGGGGATGGCCTGCAGCGTCCGGTCGTCGTGGTAGCGCGGCACGAACAGGTGGGGCGTGGCCCGGAAGGCATCCCCCAGCCCCGGTGCTTCCAGGGCGAGGGTGCCCGTCACGTGGAGGCCGCCATGCCGGTCTCCCGGCTCAGAGGTCCGTCAAGGTCAGTCCATGGTGCGCGAAGGTACGGGGAATGGCCTGTAACGTGCCATCGGCGGGCCCGAGCACCACAATCTCGGTGGGCACGCCGTCCGCGCCGGACGTCTCCAGCGGCTTCGGGCCTCCGCGGCGGTGCCATCGAGCTGAAACCGGTAGTGGGCGGTCACGTCGTGGAGCCCGCCCGGCGCTACGGGCAGGACGCCGGGCACCACGGGCCACACCCGGCGGAGCAGGCCCTCCATCCCCCGGGTCGCGGGCACGATGCGGCACAGCAGCGGGGAGAGGGTGCTCCCCGACGCCGAGGCCCCGACGTCCAGCTCGGTGAAGCCGGCGAGCCGCGGGTCGTGGAAGTCGCAGATCTGGTAGACGAAGGCGGCGGCCGCGCCGGGGTCCAGCGCCCGGAACAGCTCCGTCAGGGCCGCGGCCTCGGCGAGGGTCAGCTCCGGCCAGAATGGAGCATCGCGGGTTGAGGCGCACCTCGTCGGGGGCGGTGGCGTCGCCGGCGTACGCGTGGCATCGATACGGCGCCTCACCCGAGGGCGCGGACACGGACCAGCCGCTGGCGTGGGCCTCGAAGGTGACGCCCGGGCCCTCGGACGGGGCCTCCATCCCGTCGGGGAGGCCGAACGTGGCCAGGGCCTCCAGCTCGGAGGCGAACTCGCCCCGGGCGTCGCGGTGGGCCCGCTGGGCGGCCAGGACCCGCTCCACGGCCGAGGCGGCGCCCTCGGTGACGGGCTTGGTCACCACGTAGATCACGGGGATGCCGCGCCGGGCCCGGAAGTCGCCCGTGTCCGGGTCTCAGCATATGATCTCGATGAGGCCCACCTCCTCCGGGTGGATCTCGGCCACCTTTGCCAGGGTGAGGCCATCCACCAGCACGACGGGCTCCCCCTCGAAGCCGGGGATGCTCGCGGTGGCGGGGCACTTGTAAGGCTCGGGCGTGGCCACGCCCAGGATGAGGGCGGCCACGCCGAGGCCGATGAGGGAGGCCGTGGTCGCGACAGGGAGGGTGATGATGTGGGGAATACGCGCCGGCCCCGGGTCGGTTTCCGGCGCGGGCGGCGGAAAGGGGGGCGCGGCCTACGCCGGCGGACCCGGTGCCCTGCCCGTCAATGCAGGAACCAGCGTACCCCCGTCTCCAGGACCGTCACCCCCAGCTCCTGGGCGGCGGCCCGCACATCGGCGTCCCGGATCGAGCCGCCGGGATGGGCCACCCACCTCACCCCCGTGGCGGCGGCCCGCTCCACGTTGTCCCGGAAGGGGATGAAGGCATGGAGCTGAGGCATAGGTCCGGAAAGAGGGAGAACCAGGCGCGCCGGGCGTCGGCCCCTATGGGATCGGGGCGGTATCCCAGGGAGCGGCAAGCGGTCCCGCTCGGCGGCGGACAGCTCGTCCCACAGGAGGAGCTGGTCCACGGCGTTGGTCTTCTCCGGACGGCCCATGCCTCGGGAAAGCGGAGGCTCAGGGCGTCCGGGTGGGCCTCCCTCACCTTCATGCGGCGGCCTTGACCTTGCGCTCTCCTCGTGGCAGTATTACACGACGTGGTAATACCGCTCGGGGGACCGCATGAAGATCACCACGAAGGGACAGGTCACGATTCCTCAGGACATCCGGGAGCGCCTCGGGCTCTTGCCGCACACCGAGGTCGAGTTCGAGGTGCGTGGGGACGTAGTGGTCGTGACCAAGGCCGAGACCGGTCGGCGCGGCCGGCGCGTCGTCGAGAACCTCCGAGGACGCGGTGATGTGCCGATGACCACGGATGAGATCATGGCGCTCACTCGCGACGAGGCTACGTGAGCGAGGCGCTGGTCGACAGCAACGTCATCCTGGACATCCTGACCGAAGATCCCCACTGGTTCGATTGGTCATCCGCCGCGTTGGAGGAGCAGGCGGAACGGTCCGTACTGGTCATCAATCCGCTCATCTACTCGGAAGTATCGATCCGCTTCCGAAGAATCGAAGACCTGGATGACGCCCTGCCAGCCTCGGTCTTCCGGCGAGATCCCCTCCCGTTCCAGGCAGGCTTTCTCGCTGGGAAGTGCTTCGTGAAGTACCGCCGCGCGGGGGGCGAACGGCGCTCACCCCTGCCGGACTTCTATATCGGGGCGCACGCTGCGATCGCCGGGATGACTCTCCTTACCCGGGAGGGCTCCCGCTACCTGACGTACTTCCCCTCGCTTCAGCTCGTGTCCCCGAGGTAGCCGACCGCGCCTTGCTCACCAAGGCGTCGTGGACACGCGGCTAAAATGCGATGCCATCTAACCAGCGGTCGCTCTTGTCGCGCTGTCACTTCCCGCCAGCTTTCCCCAGCGATTCTCACGACCATGCCCCACCCCCCTGTGACTTCCTGAGTTGTACAGCTTTTTGGGATTTTTCGCTACGGGCTCTTCCTCCTTTTGGGTGGGGGTGGGGGTGGGGATGGG
>DASWKP010000208.1:0-1603 GCA_036396575.1 Longimicrobiales bacterium
GGGGAGCGCTTCGACGACGGCGTGCCCTTGGAGGAGACCTGGATGGGCCGGGAGGGGAGCCAGGACTTCCAACGCCTCGTGAACTACCAGGACACCTACCAACCGGGGGCCCGGCGCTACGACGTGGGCGAGGTGGCCAACTTCGCCCTGCTGCCGGGCGTGATGACTTCGCTCGGGCTCCTCCTGGAGTGGGGCGTCGAGCGGATCCAGGCGTACTGCGCCTCCCTCACCGGGGAGCTGTTCCAGGTCGCCGCGGGGCGGGGCTTCTCCGTGGAGGCCGAAGGCTGGCGGGGGGAGCATCTCTTCGGCATCCGCATGCGCCCGGACGTGGAGCTCGACACGCTCAAGGCCGCGCTGGACGCGGCGGGGGTGGTAGCGTCCCTGCGCGGCACGGCGCTCAGGGTCAGCCCCAACGTCTACAACGACGCAGGGGATGTAGCCGCGCTCACCGAGGTGTTGTCGGCAATCTGATGTCCGCCCAATCCCCCACCTTCACTCCGTGCTCGGCGAACCAGCCCTGCCGGACCTCCAGGGCGAACAGAGCCGGACCGGAGCTGCTGTAGCCCTCGGTGGTCCGCGGCTCCATGGGCAGGATGTCGACGATGCGTTGGTTCTGGTCGATGTAGGCGATGTCCAGCGCCACGAAGGTGTCCTTCATCCAGAACGAGTGCGGCGACGGTTCCGGGAAGACGAAGAGCATCCCCGTGCCGTCGGGGACCGCGGTTCGGAACATGAGGCCTCGGGCGCGCTCGTCGGGTGTGCGGGCCACCTCGGCCACGACGGTGTCGGCGCCGAGGATGACCAGGGCCGTGTCCGGCGCCGTCCAGGCGGATCCGGCGCCACCCGTGACCTGCGCGTCCGCGGTGGGTCCGGTCCCGTCCGGCAGCCCGACGCCGGTGGCGAGCACCGGGCCGGCCCCGGCCAAAGCGGTCACGGCCAAAGCGGTCACGGCCAAGGCGGTCGCGGCCAGCGCGGCTCCGGCCAGGACCGTTGCGGTCACGGCCCTCCGGGCCCGGAAGGTCGCGGCCAGGAGGCCCGCCACCGCCCCCAGGCGGGCGTCGGGCGCCGAGCCAGGGCGTGGCTCAGGGGTCATGCTTGTCTCGGTTCAGGGGATTCGTCTGGCATACCGCGCGGGTCGGCGAGCGGTTCCACGACCTCCCACCGACCCCTCCCCAAACCCTGGCAACGCTGATACTTTTTCAGGCTCCGCCTCCGGATGCCGCCCGGGAATGGCGGCCCGGGCCAGGGACGTCCCACCCGGTGAGACGGGACCACGAACGGCAGCGTGACGAAGGTGATCGACTCAGAGCTCCTCGACATCCTGGTCTGCCCGGAGACCAAACAACCGGTCCATCTGGCCGAGGACAACATCCTCGCTCGGGTCAATGCGGCGATCCAGGCTGGAGACCTGACCAATCGGGGCGGCGACCCGGTGCGCGAGCCCATCGACGGTGGTCTCGTGCGCGAGGACGGCCATCTCCTCTACCCGATCCGGGCCGAGATCCCGATCATGCTCATCGACGAAGCCATCCCGCTGGATCAGATCTGAGCCTCCTCTGAGCCGGATTTCGACCCTCTCGAGTCCCGAACCCCAACGGCGCGC
>DASWKP010000209.1:0-7209 GCA_036396575.1 Longimicrobiales bacterium
GCGAGGACGAGCCATCGGAGCCGGTGGACGACGTGCTGGACATCGGAGCGCTGGGGGCGGACGAGCCATCGGAGCCGGTGGACGACGTGCTGGACATCGGAGCGCTGGGCGAGGACGAGCCATCGGAGCCGGTGGACGACGTGCTGGACATCGGAGCGCTGGGCGAGGACGCGCCTTCGGACGAGCCGCAGGCCGCCACGGCGCCCATCACCCGGACCATGGGGGACCTCTACGCGGCCCAGGGCCTCTTCGACCGGGCCGCGGACGTCTACCGCCGCCTTCTCGCCGATTCACCGGGGGACCAGGGGCTGGCCGGCCGGCTCCAGGAGATCGAAGCTCTCGCCAGCGGCGGAGAGCCACCCGCCTCTCCCGCCCCGGACGCCGAGCCGCCCGTCGCGGACTACTTCCAGTCCCTCCTCACGTGGGATTCCGGTGGGCCGCCGCCCGAGGGTGACGACGGGGGTGCCGACCCGGAGGATGAAGAGTTCGCGTGAACATCGCCGTGGTGCACGGACCCAACCTCCGCCTCCTGGGCCGGCGCGAGCCGGACGTATACGGCCACACGACCCTCGCGGAGATCGACCACGCGCTGGAAGGCCTCGCGGGGGAGCTCGGCGCGGAGCTGGAGATCTTTCAGTCCAACATCGAGGGAGCCATCCTCGACTTCCTGGAGGAAGCCCGCGACCGGACCCATGGCTTCCTCGTCAACGCGGCGGGGCTCACCCACACGAGCGTCGCGCTCCGGGATGGCCTGGTGGCGACGGGCCGGCCCTTCGTCGAGGTCCACCTGTCGAACACGTCCGCGCGGGAGCGTTTTCGCCGGCATTCCTATCTCTCGCCCGTCGCCGCGGGCGTAGTTTATGGATTCGGGGCGGACAGCTATCTTCTAGGGCTCCGGGGCCTGGTGTCCCGACTCGACGCTTCCACCGACTGAGGCTCGCCTCACGATTCGGGCCCCCTCCGGTCAAGACCAGGACTGCATGGCTAGCACCTCCGACTTCAGGAACGGAATGGTCCTCGACATCGACGGGGCCCTCTGGACCATCGCTTACTTCCAACACGTCAAACCCGGGAAGGGAGGGGCGTTCGTTCGCACGAAGCTGAAGAACGTCCTCACTGGCCAGGTCGTGGAGAGGACGTACCGTGCCGGCGAGAAGGTGAACGATGTCCGTCTCGTGCGCAGGCCGGTCAACTACAGCTACAATGACGGCCACCTGTACTACTTCATGGACGTCGAGACCTACGAGATGATCCCGTTGGCTGAAGACGTCATTGGCGAGGACCAACTCCTGTACCTGAAGGAGAACATGGAGTGCTCGGGCCTGGTGCACGACGGGAAGGTTCTCAGCGTGGAATTGCCGTTCTTCGTGGAACTGGAGGTCGTGGAGACCGACCCGGGCGTTCGGGGTGACACGGCCCAGGGTGGGACGAAGCCGGCCAAATTGGAGACCGGTGCCGTCGTCCAGGTCCCCCTTTTCGTCGAAGAGGGAGACGTCCTCAGGGTCGATCGCCGTGAGGACAAATACCTCGAGCGAGTGACCGGATGATCGATCTCGAATTCCTCCAGAGGCTCATCCAGGCTCTGGATGAGAGCAGCCTCGACTCCATCGAAATCGAGCGGGGCGGCACTCGCGTGAGGCTCTCCAAGAGCCCGCCGCCGGCCCCGATGCCGGGCGCCCACCCAACCCACGCCTCTGACGCGCCGTCGCCGCTCCCGGGTGCCACCGACCCGCCGGCCTCCGCCGACGCGCCCCCCGAGCCGGCCGCCGAGGCTCCGACCAGGAATCTGGTCGACATCCCGTCGCCGATGGTCGGGACCTTCTATCGGGCGCCCGGGCCCGACGCCCCGCCGTACGTCGAGGCGGGGGGCAGGATCGCGAGGGGAGACACCCTGTGCATCATCGAGGCGATGAAGCTCATGAACGAGCTGGAAGCCGAGGTGGCGGGGACGGTTGTGGAGGTTTGCGTAGAGAACGCCGAGCCGGTTGAGTACGGGCAGGTTCTGTTCCGTATCGATCCGGCCTAGCGCGAAGCGAGCCCCTTGTTCAAGAAGGTCCTCATCGCCAATCGGGGTGAGATCGCGCTGCGCGTGATCCGGGCGTGCCACGAGTTGGGGGTCAAGGCTGTGGCGGTCTACTCCGAAGCGGACCGGGAGTCCCTTCACGTGCGCTTTGCCGACGAGGACGTCTGCGTCGGCCCCGCTCCGGCGCGCGAGAGCTACCTCAACATCCCGCGCATCATCGCCGCAGCGGAGGTGACGGGTGCCGAGGCCATCCACCCGGGCTATGGGTTCCTGGCGGAGAACGCCGAGTTCAGCGAGATCTGCGCCCGATCCGGCATCACGTTCATTGGCCCCACGCCGGACCAGATCCGGGCGATGGGCGACAAGGCCACCGCGCGCCGGACCATGATGGAGGTGGGCGTGCCCACGGTTCCGGGCTCCGAGGGGATCGTCACCGACCTGGCCGAAGCGGTAAGGCTGGCCGGGGATATCGGTTATCCGGCGATGATCAAGGCGTCGGCGGGTGGCGGTGGAAAAGGGATGAGGGTCGCCCGGGACGCGGAGTCGTTTCCCAGGCTTTTCCAACAGGCGCAGACCGAGGCCCAGGCGGCCTTCGGCGATTCCGGGGTCTACCTGGAACGGCTCGTGGAGCGCCCGCGGCATGTGGAGTTCCAGGTCTTCGGCGACGCCCATGGGAGGGTCGTCCACCTCGGCGAGCGGGACTGCTCCATCCAGCGGCGCCACCAGAAGCTCGTGGAAGAGGCGCCCTCTCCGGCGCTCACTCCGGAGCTCCGGGCCGCGATGGGGGACGCCGCGGTGAAGGCGGCCAAGGCCATCGACTACCTGGGGGCGGGCACGGTCGAGTTCCTGCTGGACCGTGACGGCTCGTTCTACTTCATCGAGATGAACACCAGGATCCAGGTGGAGCATCCCGTGACCGAGGTCACGACGGGTCTCGATCTGGTCAAGGAGCAGCTCCGGGTGGCCGCCGGCGAGCCCCTGTCGTTTCCCAACGGCGCGAACATGAGGCACCGTGGCCACGCCATCGAGTTCCGCATCAACGCCGAGGACCCCTCCCGGAACTTCGCGCCGGCGCCGGGTCTGATCACCGCCTTCCACCCGCCGGGCGGCCCAGGCGTCCGCCTCGACACCCACGTCTACTCCGGGTACCGCGTGCCTCCGTTCTACGATTCGCTGCTCGCCAAGCTGATCGTGAGCGGAAACACGAGGGAGGAGGCCCTCGTCCGGGCCAGGAACGGGCTCAACTCCTTCGTCATCGAAGGCATCCCGACGACGATCCCCTTCCTGGCCCGCGTCGCCAGGGACCCAGCCTTCGTCAGAGGCGACGTGGACACGCACTTCATCGAGCGCTTCATGGAGGAGAACGGGGGCCTCTCCGGAGAGGAGGCCTGAGCATGCGGGTCGACGTCTACTTCACCGCCTCTTCGGTGGACCAGGCCAGGATCCATGACGGCACCGCGGTGGTCATCGACGTCCTGCGAGCGACCTCCTGCGTGGTGGAGGCGCTGGCCAACGGGGCCCGAGCCGTGTATCCGGCTTCCGAACCCGAGGACGCCCTCCGCCTGATCTCGTCCCTGGGAAGGGAGGACACTCTCCTGTGCGGAGAGCGGCAGGGGCGAATGATCGAGGGGTTCGACCTGGGCAACTCCCCGGCCGAGTTCAGCGCGGAGCGGGTGGGCGGAAAGCGCCTGGTCATGAGCACCACCAACGGGACCCGAGCCTTGCTCACCGTCATGGGCGCCCCGTCCGTCCTCGCCGCCTCCTTCCTCAACCTCGGGGCCGTGGTGAACGCCCTGGGTGGCGAGGATGACGCGATCCTGGTGTGCGCCGGGCGTCAGGGGCGCTTCGCCCTGGAGGACGCCCTGTGCGCCGGGCGGATCCTGGCGGCTCTCGAGTCACGGCGGGAGGAGGGCCTGAGCCTGAACGACGCGGGCCGGGCGGCGCGAGTGCTCGCGGACGCCCACGAAATCAGCGCGGAGGTCCTCAGAACCACGGCGGGCGGCCAGGCGTTGGTGGAGATCGGCCTGGCCGAGGATCTCGTCCTGTGCGCCGAGGTGGATCGCCGCGCCATCGTCCCGGAGATGAAGGACCGCGTCATCCAGGCGTCTCCAACCCCCTCCTGAGGCGATCATGGCGTCCCGAAAGAAAGGCAAGGGAGGCGACGGAGGGCAGAGGCTCCTCAGTCCGGAGCAGCAGGCGGACATCCTGGGCGTGGGGCTGGCGGCCCTGGGCCTGTTCACGTTCCTGGCGCTCATCCCCATGTCCGAGGGTGAGGCCTTCCAGGAACAGAACATCATGGGGCGGGTCGGCGAATGGGTGCAGAACGTCCTCGCCGCCGGACTCGGCGCGGGGGCGTGGCTCGTTCCGCCGCTTCTGGTCCTCACGGCCTGCTTCGTGGCCGGGTGGGGCCCCCGGCGCGCCACCGGCCGCCTGGCGGTGTTCGCCGCCATCCTCGTGGCGCTGGTGCCGCCGGCCCTCCGCGTGCTGGCGCCGGATCCCGCGTCGGGAGGCCTTCTGGGAGAGATCGGCGGCGGCTTCCTGGAAGGCGTCCTCAGCCAGGTGGGCGCCACGCTCGTCCTGGCCCTCCTCCTCATCATCTCGTCCGTCGCCGTCCTGGGGTGGAACCCGCTCCGCACCGTGGCCCTGGGCGTCGCGCGCGGTGGCCGCTGGCTGGCGGTCTGGGTGCGGGAGGCGTACGGGACCGTCGCCAAGCCCAGGGGCGCCGCGGAGGCGCCCGCCACCGGGGAGGACGCCCGGTCGGAGCCGGCGACTTCCGCGCCCGGGGCACCTCCGGCCCTCGAGCCTGAGCCTCTGGATCTGCCGCCTCCCCCGGAGCCCCGCAGGGCGAAGGACGTCGTGCGGGACGAGGACACGGGAGGGCGCGCCTTCCAGGGCGACGAGCACCCTCCCGTCCATCTCCTGGCGCGCGGGGAACCCGAGGCTCGCCGAGACATGGAGGCCCAGCTCGACCAACTGGGACGGATCCTGGTGGAGAAGCTGGGCACGTTCAACGTGGAGTGCCATCTCGGCGGCAGGACCACGGGCCCCGTGGTGACCCAGTTCGAGGTCATCCCGGCGCCGGGGGTCAAGGTGAACCGCATCGCCAACCTGGACGCGGACCTGGCGCTGGCGATGAAGGCGCCGTCGATCCGCATCGTGGCTCCCATCCCGGGCAAGGGAGCCGTGGGGGTCGAGATCCCCAATCCGCATCCGGAGATCGTCCATCTCCGGGAGGTCCTGGAGTCGCCCGAGTACACCCGCACGCGGGGTCAGCTTCCGATGGCGCTGGGAAAGGACCTCGCCGGACGCCCCTACGTGGCCGACCTGGCCAAGATGCCCCACCTCCTCATCGCCGGAGCCACGGGCTCGGGCAAATCGGTCTGTGTGAACACGATCATCACGAGCCTCATCTACCGGCACACGCCGGAGACTCTGCGCCTCCTGATGATCGACCCCAAGATGGTGGAGCTGTCCACTTACGCCGACGTGCCCCACCTCCGGCACCCGGTGGTGACCGACCCGTCCGAGGCCGCCGGCGTCCTGCGCTGGGCCGTCCTGGAGATGGAGCGGCGTTACGAGCTTCTGCACGCCAACGGCGTACGCTCGTTGGGAGAGTTCAACCAGCGCGTCCGGGACGGCGTGGTCCTGCGGCGCCCCATGGACGTGTCGGCGGACGAGGAGGACGACGCGGACGTGGACGAGGACCGCTGGCTCTACGATGACGGTGTCATGTCCCACATCGTGGTCGTGGTGGACGAGCTGGCGGACCTGATGATGCAGGTCCAGGGGGAGGTGGAGAGGCCCCTGGCCCAGCTCGCCCAGAAGGCCAGGGCCATCGGCATCCACCTCATCGTGGCCACGCAGCGCCCATCGGTGAACGTCATCACCGGGCTGATCAAGGCCAACTTCCCGACCCGCATCGCCTTCCGGGTGGCCTCCAAGACCGACTCCCGCACCATCCTGGACCAGAACGGGGCCGAGGCGCTCCTGGGCAACGGCGACATGCTCTTCCTGCCTCCGGGCCAGGGCGAGCCCGTGCGCATCCAGGGGGCCTACATCGCCACGGAGGAGACGGACCGGCTCATCTCCTGGTACCGGGCGCAGGAAGCTCACCGCCTGGAAGAGATCGAGGAGCGGGGCGCCCAGCCGGCCTCCGACGCGGAGCCGGACATCCTCGCCCAGGTGCGGCACTACGACAAGGAGGCGGCCACGGCCATCCTGGACGAGGGCCTGGAGGACCGGGACGAGCTCTTCCGGGCCGCCGCCGAGGTGTGCATCCAGCAGGACCAGGGCTCCACGTCGCTCCTGCAGCGCCGCCTGCGCGTCGGGTACGGCCGAGCGGCGCGCATCGTGGACCAGCTTCACGAGGCCGGCGTCCTCGGTCCGCCGGACGGCTCCAAGCCCCGCGAGGTCCTGGTGGGCTACGACCAACTGGACGCCATCTGCGGGTCGGGAAGGTGAGGCCGCGAGCCCCGTCGCGAGCCCCGTCTCATCAGGAACGGCGGCCTCGCGGGGCGTGTATGACCGTCGTGCGCTTTCCTTCCTCGGCCCGATCCCGATTCGTGAGACCCACGCGACCTCTCCGCCGCGGCACCCTGTCCCTGCTGGGCGCCGTTCTGGCGGGTCCCTCATGCCTGGCCGCGCAGGCGCCCGACGCCTACGGGCCGCTGGAGGCCGCCGAGGCCCGCTACGCCGCCGTGGAGGCGCTGTGCGCCGACTTCCATCAGTCCCTATCCGTCCCGCTTCTCGGGGAGGAGCGGGAGGGCGCGGGGCGGCTGTGCCAGGAGCGGCCCAACCTCTTCAGCATGCGCTTCGGCGATCCCGAGGGAGACGCCATCGTGGTGGACGGTGACTTCGCCTGGCTCTACACGCCCAGCCAGAACCCCGGCCAGGTCCTGCGCACCGCGGCCGGCAACATCGGCAGCGGGCTGGACTTCCACGGGGAGTTCCTGGAGAACCCCAGGGAGAAGTACCGTGCCGCGCTCGAAGCCACGGAGATGGTCGCCGGACGCGACTGCCACCGCATCCTCCTGGAGCCCCGAAACCCCGCGAGCTACGAAGCAACAATAATGTAGATCGATGCGGCGGACCACGTGCTCCGGCGGGTCGAGGTGCGCGAAGAGAACGGCTCGGTCCGCACGGTGACCCTGACCGGTATCCAGGTGAACGTCCCGGTACCGCCGGGG
>DASWKP010000210.1:0-1691 GCA_036396575.1 Longimicrobiales bacterium
CCGCGCCGTGGCCGACAAGGAGGGCGTGCTGGTCGGGATCTCGTCGGGGGCGAGCGTGGCCGTAGCGCTGCGGCTTTCCCGTCAAAAGGAGAACCGGGGCCTCGTGATCGTGTGTATGCTGTGCGACAGCGGCGAGCGCTACTTGAGCGTGGAGGGGCTCTTCGACGGGGGGTAGGCGTCCTCCACCGGCCCCGGTTTTCACAACTGCCGGTGGCCCTACTCTCCCTGCCCCGAAAAGTGCTTGTACAACAGGAATGTGGCGACCGAGGCGCCGATGAAGAGGGCGGCAGGGATGACGATCGTCCAGATCACGCCGCCGATGGGTGGCTCCGCCGGGAGCGGCGCCACGGTCTGGGCGGCCTGGGTCAGCGCCGCGAAGGCGGCCGCGAGCCCGCTCACTCCCGGTCCTCCCCTTGCTGCCCGTGCCGCCGGTTCCAGCCGTACCATGCCAGGGCCATCCCCAGGAAGGACGCCACGTAGGCGATGGTCATGCCGATGACGGTTGCCAGGGCCTGGTCCATGGTCAGCTCTCCTCCTCCCAGCGCACCTGCCTCTCCAGCTCCGCCAGGTAGGCCGCCTGCTCCTGCTCGTACCCCTGGGAGATGGCCCGGAGCTTGGGGTCGATCACCCAGTAGATGAAGACCGTGCCCACCACGGCGCCTCCGGTGAGGAGGATCCCGTTGGGCTGGAGCAGCACCAGGGACGCCACGCCCACCATGAGGCCGGCCATGACCACCGGGGACAGGACGATGGCGATCCAGTCCTCCCGGCTCCAGTCGTCGGCCTCGGCGGGGGTCCAGGTGCGGCGGATGAGGGGCCGGGGGCGCGGGCGCGTTTCCGCGGAAACGTCGAGAGCCGCCAGCGGAGGACCCTGCGGCGCGATCACGCCTCGGCGCACCGCCTCGTCCCGCACGGGCGCCCACCATCCGAGGGGCCTCGTCTGGACGTAGAACTTCACCAGGTGGTCCATCTTCTCGGGCGGGGTCGCCAGCGTCGCCGGCACGAAGACCATGGCACCCAGCGCCATGAGGAGCCAGAACTGGAGGTAGTCGGGCAGGGGCGGAAAGAGGCCGAAGGACGGGAGGACCCACACCACGAGCCACGCCACTCCCAGGTTGGCCATCCACCCCGCCAGGTATCCCCAGGCGTTGAAGCGCCACCACACCACCTGGAGGATGTTGGGGAGCCACACGCCCGCCATCATGAGCCAGAGGGCGAAGATGAGCCAGGAGGTGATCTCCTCCATCATGAAGCCGTACACGAACGAGCCCAGGAGGAGGATCGCGGTGGCGACGCGGCCCACCCAGACCAGCGTGCGCTCGTCGGCGTCCGGCCTGACGTAGCGCTGGTAGAGGTCCCGGGTGAAGTAGAGGGCGCCCAGGTTGAGGTGGCTCGAGATGGTGGACAGGTGGATGGCCAGGATGGCCGCGAAGAACACTCCCACCAGCCCCGCGGGCAGCAGCTCGAAGCCCAGGCGGAACCATCCCAGCTCGTAGTCCGCCACCTCGGCGATGTCCGGCGCCAGGACGAAGAAGGCCACGATGCTCGCGGCCCAGAAGCCGTTCCGGATGAGGGTCGCGGCGCCACCAGCCCAGATGCCATAGGTGGCGTCCCGCACCGAGCCCGCCGACTGGATGCGCTGGGCCTCCGAGTACCAGTCGATGCTGGTGCCCATGCCGAAGCCCCCCACC
>DASWKP010000211.1:0-4964 GCA_036396575.1 Longimicrobiales bacterium
GCCCCGGAAGCGCTCCGCGGCGGCGGCGTGCGCCACCACCTCGTCCCAACCCGCCAGCCCGCAGGTCCCCCAGGCGTGGTCCCAATCGGCGTGGCTATAGACCACCGTGACGGGCCGGTCCCCCACGAGGCGCCGGACCGGAGCCATGTCCATGGGATGGGCCAGAGTGTCGAAGACAACGGTCCGCGCGGGACCCAGGATCACGACGGAGCGGACGTCGAAGCCCTCCATGTGGGTCTCGACGAGAACGAGGCCCTCCCTGAGGGTGCGCAGAGTCGGCGTGGGGCGGCTCAAGAATCCGATCCTTCCGGCGTCATGCTCGCTCCAGTGGTCGCGTGAGGCAGGTCGGTCCTCCGCACCCCTTCACGCTGATCTCCATGCCCCGGTAGAGGCGTACGTCTACCCCAGCGGCCTCCATGCGCCGCCGCGTCTCCGGATTTCCTTCGAGAGCCACCGCCACCCTGGGCGCCACGGCCAGAACGTTGCACGCCATGGAGCCGAACTCCGGACCGGGCACCTCGACGAGCCCCATACCGCGTTCCAACAGGAGCTCGCGGAAGCGCACGGGTAGGAGTGGAGAGTAGACCAGAACCAGGTCCTCAGCCAGGGGACTGACCACCGACATGAGGTGAAAGACATCCCCGGGGCCATTCCAATGGGGCAGGGGCACCACGGTAACGTCGACGCCATCCCCCACCAACTCGCGAAGGCGGTCGATGCCCCGGGGGTTCGTCCGGTACCCACTGCCCACGGCAAGCCAGTCCGGCGCCAGCCACGTGACGTCGCCCCCCTCCAGAGTCCCGGGCGCCTCCACCTCTCCCCGCTGGCTCACGCCCAGATCGGACAGCGTCGCGGCCAGCGCGGCGGGCTCTCGCGCGCGGGCCTCCTTGCCCATGCGGCAGCGGATGTTCCCACCGTCACACAGCACGGCGGCGTCCCTCACGTAGATCGAATCCAACCCCGTGTCGGTCGGGGGCGCCCACACCACGTCGACGCCCATGGACTCGAGGAGCGCGCCCAGACGATCCGACTCGCGGCAAGCGTTGTCGACGTCGGGCGGTCCCAGGTAGCCCAGCCCACGCCACTGGGCGGCCACCGACGCGGGGTCCAGGAAGGCGTCCCGGGCGTGCCGGAGGAGCACGCGCTGGAGCGGCGTCACGTCCGACTGGTAGGTCACGGAAGGGCTACACGTTGAAGCGGACGTGCAGGATGTCGCCGTCCGCCACCACGTAGTCCTTGCCCTCGACCTGGAGCTTGCCCGCATCCTTCACGGCGTTCTCCGAGCCGTACTCCATGAACACCCCGTAGGGGATGACCTCCGCGCGGATGAAGCCGCGCTCGAGGTCCGAGTGGATGCGGCCGGCGGCCTTGCGGGCGTTGGAGCCCTTCCGGACCGTCCAGGCCCGCACTTCGTCGGGACCCACCGTGAAGAAGCTGATCAGGTCGAGCAACCCGTAGGCGGTGCGGATGAAGCGCGCCAGGGCGGACTCGGCCAGGCCCAGGTCCGCCAGGAATTCCGCCTGTTCCTCGGGCGCCATGGAGGCGATGTCCGACTCGACGCTGGCGCACAGGGTGAGGCCGGCGGCCTCCATCCGGCCGACGCCGGCCGCCAGATCCTCGGGCATGGGGTCGGCGGCTCGCTCCTCCGCCCGGTTGAGCGCGATGAGCAGCGGACGGTCCGTCAGGATGCCGAAGCCTTTGATGAGCGTCCGGTCCAGGTCGGCGGCCGGAACCGATCGCACCGGCCGCTCGGCGTCCAGCGCGCCCAGCATGACCTCCAACGCGCCGACCTCCTGGGCGTCCGAGCGCTCCTTGCGGGCCCGATCGAGCCGGCGCTCGACGATCTCCTGGTCGGCCAGCACGCACTCGGCGTGAAACGCCTCCAGGTCGGCGAGGGGGTCGGCCGCGCCCTCCAGGGCGGGGTTGTCGAAGTCGCGCAGCACGAGGCAGAGCGCTTCCTGATCGCGGATCTGCTGAAGCCCCCGCGGCGACAGTCCCTTCTTGTCCGCGCCATGCTCACCCGGCACGTCACAGAAGCTCATCTCGGCGTACGTGGTCTTCTTTGGCGAGAAGATCTTCGAGAGCACGTCGATGCGCTCGTCCGGGACGCGCACGACGCCGAGACGAACGTCGCCGCCGAACCCGACGGGGACCTCGAGGCCGGTCATCGCGTTGAAGACGGTGGTCTTGCCGGATCCGGCGAAGCCCACGAGGCCGATTTTCATGTGCGTTGTCGCTGGGAATGGGGGGCTCGCGCCGGATAACCTAACCGGAAGGCCGGGGCGGCAGCAGTCCTCGGGAGGCTCGCCGGCGCACGCTCCAGAGGTAGAAGGGAACCCCGCCGGCGAGGAGCACGCCTCCCCAGAGCACCGAGCTCCACCCGGACCAGACGATGGCCGCCAACGAGAAGGCCAGCCCGAGCACCGAGGTGACCAGGGCCCGCCCCCGATCCGGGCCGCCCCAGCGGCCGGGCTCCCGGAGGATCAGCACGATCTGGGCCAGGGCCGTGAACGCGTACGGCACGAGGACCGTCACCGTGGCGAGGAGGAGCGCGAACTCGAAGAGGCCCAGAAGCCCGCGCGCGTAGTTGGTCGCCACGAGGAGCGTGCACAGCCCCGACGACACGATCAGGCCGAACGTGGGCGTACCCCGTGGCGACAGCCGCGCGAAGGCCGCCGGGAAGAGCCCGTCGCGGGCGGGGGCCAGCGGCATCTGGCCCTGCATGAGGACCCACCCGTTCAACACCGCGAACCCGGCAAGCGCGGCCCCCGCCGCCACCGCCTGGCCGGCCCAGCTCCCCCACATGCGCCCGGCCGCCTCCGCCATGGGATGGCTGGACGCCACCAGCTCCCCCGCGCTCATGACCCCCATCACCGCCAGCGTGCTCAGGACGTAGACGAGAGCGGTGGCCAGGGTCCCCAGCATCGTCACCCGGGGGATCGTGCGCTCGGCGTCCTCCACCTCCTCGGCGGGCACGGTGCAGCTTTCGAAGCCCAGAAACGCCCACAGGGCGAAGACGGTGGCTCCGCTCACCGCCCCCAGGTGGGAGCCTCCGCTCTGGTTGAAGGGCATCAGGTTGACCGGGTCCAGCGCGACGAGGCCGACGGTACCCAGGACCAGCAGGGGAAGCACCTTGAGGACCGTGGTCACGAGCTGGAAGAGGGCCGCCTCCCTCAGGCCCCACACGTTGAGCGCCGTGAGGAGCCAGATGGACCCCAGGGCGGTGGCCGCCGTGGCCACCGTGGAAGCCCCCACGGCGGGCACGAAGGCGGTCAGGTAACCCACGAACGCCGTGGCGATGGTGGCGTTGCCCACCCACACGGACACCCAGTAGCCCCAGGCCACCAGGAACGCCGGGAAGTCGCCGAAGGCCTCCCGCGTGTAGGCGTAGTGCCCTCCCTCGGCGGGCATGATCCTCCCCATGCGGGCGAAGACCGCCGCGAGGCTCAGGGCACCCGCCCCCGCGACCAACCAGCCCAGCAAGCTGATGGGCCCGTAGCGGCCCATGGTGGAGGGGAGCAGATAGGCGCTGGCCCCCACCATGTTGCCCACGACCAGGGCCAGCCCCGTCCACAGGCCCAGCGCCTTACGACGCTTCAGGACCGCCTCCGGACCAGCCAGTCGCCCAGGACACCGAAGAACTCCTGCCGCGCGTGACGCTCCAGCCATGGGTAGTGGCCGCAGCGCTCCAGCTCCACGTACTCGAGCTGGGGGAGCACTCCGGCCAGGGTCGCGCGGATCATGCCTCCGGGATGGGGATCGGTGTCTCCGTGGAGCATGAGGACCGGCGCGGTGATGACGTCGAACGCCGCCGGATAGAAGCCCTGGGTCTCCAGGCGCACCATGTCCCGCCAGGTCTCCACGTTGCCCCGGTGGTCCGCCCCGGCCAGCTCCAGGTCCGTGGACAGGAGGTCGAAGGAGTAGGCGGGGAGGAGGAGCTCCCCCCGCCGGGCCAGCACCTCGTCGGGATCGGCGACCTCGTGGGCGAGTCGGTCGATGCGCTCCCGCGCCTCACCGACGAGGCGCTCGTCGAGCAGCGCGTGGAAGCGCGCTCGGGCCGCCCGGTCGAAGGTCCCGCATCCCACCAGGACGAGAGGGTTCAGGTCCCCGGGGTGCCGGGCCGCGTAGGCCAGGGCCAGCATCGCGCCCCAGGACGAGCCCACCAGGGCGGGGCGTTCCCCCGGGCAACAGGCCTCCACCACCTCCCGCAGATCCTCCACGTGGCGGGCCACGGTGAGGAGTTCGCTGTCGGACGCCCCCGTGGAGGCACGACGCTGAAGCGGCTCGAGCACCCGGAACGCCGACGCCAGCTCCCGGCCCACCGGGGCCATGTACCCGGGAGCGCCGGGCCCCCCGTGGAGGAGGACCACGGGGGGGCCGGACGAACCGTAGCGGCGGACCTGGATCACATCCCCGGAGGACCGCCCACCAGGGCGTTGAAGACCAGCTTGAAGGTGCCGTGCGTCTGCGCCCGGTGCTGAGCCCGGAAGCCGATGAGCACGACCTGGCCCCGGCCGTGCTCGACGGCCACCATGGCCGCCTTGTCGGCGATGATGTCCTCGCCGTGCAGCCAGCCGCTCCGGAGGAGGTCCCGGCTCGCGAACGTGACGACCCGCCGGGCGCGTTCGTTCTCGGCGACGGGGACGAGCTGGTAGACGTGGTTGCCCTGGAGGAAGGTGGCCAGCGCGTCCTCTGGCATGCCCCAGGCCAGGGGGTCGGCCGTGTCCACCCGCACGCGAAGCGTCGAGCCCGGAGACCAGAACTCGGTGGTCGGCACATCCTCTACGACGTTCCGCACCGGAAGAGACAGCTCCTCGATGGCCAGGGCGCCGGCGCGGGCGAAGGTGACCAGCGTGCCCCCGTTGCGCACGAAGGCGTCCAGGGCCCGCACGCCCTCCTGGCCGAAGCCGCTCGCGAAGCCGGGCGGCGTGCCGCCTCCCCCGCCGCCTCCTCTGCCTTCGCCC
>DASWKP010000212.1:0-10938 GCA_036396575.1 Longimicrobiales bacterium
TCCTGAAGCGTTCCTTCGGCCTCGATCGCGCGTGCTGGCGGGGCAACCACGGCTTCGCCCGCTACGTCGGCGCCTCGATCGTCGCCGCCAACCTCGTCACGCTGGCTCGTCATCTGACGTAGGTCTCTTCAGCGCCGCCCCGCCGCGCCCGGCCAGCGGAATCATGGCCTGGCGCCAAACTGCTGTCCCCACAGTTCCGCCTTCCGTCACCCTTCGCCTCGATTACCCCCTGTCACGCGCCCTTCGCCCCGCTCCTCAGCTCCTCGGCCACCCCTCGTCCCGTGTCGAGCGCTCGTCATCCTCGCCACGAATGTGTTTTGGGACGGACACTAACTATACACCGGATCCTGTATCGGGTCGAATCTGGCGCGTATCACGGGGAATGGGTAGCGGCGTTGGCGTCGCCATCCCATTCTGTTCTACGCGTCCGAACCCACCACGGACGAAGCATCGCAGTGTTGGAGGATGTGTGCGCATTCAAGACAGGCCGCCGAGCCCCCCGGGCCGCCGGCCCCATGTGTTGCTGATCGCCGAGCCCTCTGGAGAGGCACGCCTCGCTGACGAGATCCGTACGCTCGGCTATTCGGTAACGCCGGTGGCTGCGGACGCGGCCCTGGCCCTCGCGACGGCCGCGGAGCTTCCAGCGGACATCGTCCTGGCCGAGGCCCTTCCGGACCTGGCTTCCGCCGCGGCGGAAGTGGGGCGCTCAGCCGCCACCGAGCTGGGGATCCCGTTGGTCCTCATCATCCAGGAAGACCAGGAAGAGGCCGCCCTGGAGGCTGCCACCGACTCCGTCCAGGTCCTGCTGACGGCTCCCGTCACTCGCGGCAAGCTCGACCGATCCGTGGAGCTGGCCTGGCTGCGGCACAGCTTGGAGGAACGCATCGCGCGGAGCGAGGAACGCTACCGCCTCCTGTTCGAGCGAAACGTGGCCGGCGTCCTCCGGGAGAGCGTGGACGGGCGGGTCATCGAGTGCAACCCGGCGCTGGCCAGGATGCTGGGATACGACGGTCCCGCGGAGCTGGCCGGGCTGGAGGCGGATCGGCTCTTCGCCGACGATGGGGATGCGACGGCCTACCGCGCCCTCCTCGCGCAGGCGGGCCAGGTCGCCGGCCACGAGACGCGCATGGTTCGGCGGGACGGCACCGAGATCTGGATCCTGGACAACTCTACGCTGGTGGAGGACCCGGAGGGCGGCCCCGCGGAGATCGTGCGCACCCTGGTGGAGGTCACGGACCGCAAGGCCCGGGAGGACGACCTCGCCCACATGGCTTACCACGACGCCCTCACCGGCCTCGGCAACCGCCGACTGCTCCGCATCCAGGCGGACCAGGTGCTGGCCCTGGCGGACCGGCGGGGTGGCCGGGCCGCGCTGCTCTTCATGGACGTGGTGGACTTCAAGGACATCAACGACGAACACGGGCACCGGGTCGGGGACGAGGTCCTCAGGGAGGTGGGGCGGCGCCTGAGTGCCAACCTCCGAACCGCGGACGTTTCGGCCCGGACGGGGGGCGACGAGTTCGCGGTCCTCCTGGCCCACGTGGACGATTCCCGCACGGCGCGGGTGGGCGCCGAGCGACTCAACGAGCGGCTGTCCGAGCCCATGGAGGTGGAAGGGGTCACCGTGGCCATCGAGAGCCGCATCGGCGTTGCCCTCTTCCCCGACGACGGCACCGACCTGGACAGCCTCATGGCCATGGCCGACACGGCCCTCACGACGGCCAAGGCCCAGGAGGGCCCCATCATCGTGATGGCGAACCCCGACGCGGACGGCGCGGACGGCGGCTCCGGGCCCTAATTCTCGGGCCGCCCGGTTCAGCCCCCTCGATTCAGCCGGCCCGATCCAGGGCCAGGCACTCGATCTCCACCCGGGCACCCAGCGCCAACCCGCTGCCCGCCACGGCGGACCGTGCGGGCGGATCGGAGGGGAAGTACTCCGCGTAGACGGCGTTCACGGCCGCGTAGTCCGCCATGTCGGCCAGGAACACCGTGCACTTGACCACGTCGTCGAAGGTGGCGCCCGCCGCCGCGAGCACGTCGCCGATGTTCTCCATGGTCTGGCGAGCCTCCGCCTCGACCCCTCCCTCCACCAGCTCCAGGGTCCCTTCGGCGACGCCGATGGCACCGGACAGGAAGATGAAGCCGCCCGCCCGCACGGCCGGGCTGAACACCGGGAGGCTGGCCACCTCCTCGGAGTGGATCACCTCCCGGAGTGTCGCCCCCCGGGGGGCGACAGCCTCGTCCGCCCCCCTGAACGCTTCCTCCCGCGACTCTCTCGGCTCCAGCGAGCACGCCGCCAGGATCGTGGCGGCGGCAAGCGCCAGGGCGCGCCGACCCCTCATCCCCCGGATCGCCGGTAGACCACCCGCCCACCGAGAATGGTCAGGTCCACCCGGGCGTCCAGGATCTCCTCGTCGGGCACCGTCATGATGTCCCGGGACAGGACCGCGATGTCCGCCAGCTTGCCCGGGGTGAGGGAGCCCTTGGAGCCCTCCTCGAAGGCGGCGTATGCCCCGGCCAGCGTGTAGCTCTCCAGCGCCTCCTCCCGGGTCATGCGCTGTTCGGGAAAGAAGGCAGTGCCGTCCGCGGTGAGCCGGGTCACGGACGAATGGAACGACACGATCGGATCGATGTCCTCGACCGGCGTGTCGGTGCCGTTGGCGATGACCGTCCCCTGATTCAGCAGCGTGCGCCACATGTAGGCTCCGCTCTCGGCCCGCTCGGCCCCCAGCCGCCGGTACACCCAGGGGGCGTCCGACGTACAGTGCACGCCCTGCATGGCGGCGATGAGGCCCAGCTCCACGAACCTGGGAAGGTCGTCCGGGTGGACGTGCTGGGCGTGCTCGATGCGCCAGCGCAGCGTCGACGGGTCGGCACCCGCCTGCTCGAACGCGGCCGCGTAGATGTCCATGACCTCCCGGTTGGCCCGGTCGCCGATGGCGTGGGTGTTGACCTGGAAGCCGTTCTCCAGCGCGATGCGCGCCGTCTCGGCGATGTCCTCCGGCGTCTCCAGGACGAGACCGACGCTGGTGGCCAGATCCGCGTACGGATCGAGGAGCCATGCCCCGTGCGAGCCGAGCGCGCCATCGATCTGGCGCTTGATGGACCGCACCGTCAGGAAGCCGCCGCCGTAGCCGATCATGAGGTAATCGCCCAGGCGCTCGGCCATGGCCTCGTTGGACTCCCTGCGCACCATGACGTTGAGGCGCACGGGCAGCTCGCCGGCGTCGGCCAGGCGCTTGAAGCCGTCGATGGTCTCGAAGCTCGATCCCGCGTCGTGGAAGCTGGTCACTCCCTTGGAGAGGGCCTCCTCTCCGGCGAGGCGGACCTGGGTCCGGAACTCCTCCTCCAGATCGCCTTCGGTCATGCTCGCGCGGGCCGCCTCCACCGCCGGATCCAGCAGGCGCTGGGCCGTCTCCCGCAGCAGGCCCGTGGGTTCTCCGGAGGCGTCCTTGACGATCGTGCCTCCCTGGGGATCCCGCGTGCCCCGGTCGATCCCCGCCAGTTCCATGGCCATGGCGTTGGCGAAGCCCGCGTGGCCACTGGCGTGGCCCAGGCGCACGGGGTTGTCCGGCGACACCGCGCTCAAGCCGTGATGGAGAGGCACGCCGTCCACATTGGGCTCGGGCACGACCGTCCACTTCTCCTGGTGCCAACCTCGACCCTCGATCCACTCGCCGGGGCGCACCGAAGCCGCGGCCCCGGCCACCATGGCCACGATGTCGTCCCAGCTCTCGGCGGTCGTGAGGTCCAGGATCATCCGCGCCCGGCCCAGGCTGGTGTAGTGGCCGTGGCTCTCGACGAAACCAGGGATGGCCAGGCGCCCCGCCAGGTCGACGACCTCGGTATCGTCTCCGATGTAAGCGCCGATCTCGGCCGCCGTGCCCACGGCCACGATGCGGTCGCCCCGCGTCGCCACCGCCTCCGCCTCAGGCCGGTTCTGATCCACGGTCACCACGTGCCCACCCGTGAGGACCAGGTCGGCGGGCTCGGGACGGTCGTCGGGAGCGCAGCCGGCCAGGGCGAGAGCCATGACCAGGGCCGGGGCGAGGGCGGGGCCAACGGCCCCGCCGCGCGGGAATCGGGGAATCGTGATGTTCGACACAGTGGGTGCCTCCGCTGGGATCTCCTGGGAAGGGATAACCTGTGGCCTCGGGGGGGGCGGCGCCATGGCGGGGTCGGGGGGCGAGTGTGGAGGGGGGCCACCGCCACCGTTCCGGGCCGGGGGCTCCGCACCAAGCAGACCAGAGCAGCCAGCACCCCCTGTGAGAGACGGAGCGCACCCGGGCGAGACGACGCTTGTCGGCTCACGGACGTGAAGTCCCCAAACGACGCAGGGCACAGCTCCGATTCTGGGTTGGCCGTCGTGGAACCGCTGAAGTCCCCAACGGCCGGGAGCTGCCCCCTTCCTTGGGGACTTGACCGTCCCTGAACCCGCGAACTCCCCAACCGCCCTTTCGCCCGAGTCGTTTGGGGAATTCGCGGTCCGTGCCTGTCCGCTGATAATACCCGCGTCTCCGAAGAGATTGACCTCCCGCTTCAGGAAGGGGGGGGTCGGGGCGCCCCGCCCCCTCAGACCGTCAGCACCGCGATGGTCGGGGCGTTCAGCTCCGGGTCCAGGTTGAAGCCCCACACCCGGAGGATGTACTCGCCAGGCTCGGCCAGCTCGCCGTCCCGGGCCAGGCGGCGGGCCTCCCGGTGCAGCTCCTCCGTGCCCGACACGCCCCGCTCCAGGAGGACGGGCACCACACCCCACAGGAGATTGACCCGCCGGTACGTTGCGGGGTCCGGCGTCACGGCCAGGATGGGCGCCTGGGGCCGGGAGGCCGACACCATGCCTGCGGACCAGCCGCTCCGGGTGAAGACCACGATGGCCCGCACCATGAGCTGCCGGGAAAGCCCCGCCGTGGCCCTCGAGATGGCCTCCCGGAGCTCCCGGTCTCCAGGGGGCGGCGCCGCCTCGAACGCGCCCGAGCCGGCTCCCGTACCGGGGCCGACACCCAGGCCGGCCACCCCCGGCCCACCCGGCGCAGCGAAGGGCATCCCCAGGTTACCGAAGCCCGCCTGACCCCACATGTAGCCCTCGGTCTCCCGGACGATGCGGTCCATGGCGGCCACCGAGGCAACGGGGTAGGCCCCGGCGGCGCTCTCCGCCGACAGCATGACCGCGTCGACGCCGCTCCGCACGGCGCTGGAGACGTCGGTCACCTCGGCGCGAGTGGGCCTGGGCCTCTCCACCATGGACTCGAGCATCTGCGTGGCGACGATGACGGGCCGACCCGCCGCCCGCGCCCGGTCCACGAGCTGGGCCTGGACGATGGGCACGACCTCGGCGGGCAGCTCAACGCCCAGGTCGCCCCGGGCCACCATGATGCCGTCGGCCGCCCGCAGGATGCCGTCGATGTCGTCCAGGGCTTCGGGCTTCTCGATCTTGGCGATGATGTGCGTCTCGGGGGCCAGCTCCGTCACGATGGCTCGGAGCCCCTCCACGTCGGCGGCGCTCCTCACGAAGGACAGGGCCAGGAAGTCCACCCCGAGCCCCAGGGCGAAGCGGGCATCCTCCCGGTCCTTCTCCGTGAGAGAGGGGGCGGACACCCGCACGCCCGGCAGGTTCATCCCCTTGCGGTCCTTGAGGAAGCCGCCCACCACCACGGCGCACCGGATCTCGGTGCCCGACACGTCCTCCACCCGGAGCTCCATGTTGCCGTCGTCCAGGAGGATGCGGTCCCCGGGAACCACGTCCCCGGCCAGGTCCTCGTAGGCCGAGGGGATCAGTCCCGCCTCGCCCTCCACGTCCCGAACCGTCACGGTCACGGACTCCCCCGCCGTCAGCTCGATGCCGCCCCCGGCGAATCGCCCGGCGCGGATCTTGGGGCCGCACAGGTCCCCCAGGACCGCCACCGAGGTGCTGGCCTCGTCCGCGGTGGTCCGCACCCGTTCGTACGTCTCCCGGTGCTCCTCGTGGCTGCCGTGTGAGAAGTTCAGCCGGAAGACGTCCACCCCGGCGGCGATGAGGGCCCGGAGGGTCTCGGGGTCCCGGGAGGCCGGCCCGAGGGTGGCCACGATCCTGGTGCGCCGCTGCTTCAGGCGCTGCACGTCGAAGTAGATGGACATGGACGCAAGAGTGCTGCCGGGAGCGGGCGTCGCGCAATCGCGGCGTGGGGGAGGCGGCGCAGAGCTCCTTTCGCGGCGGCGGGTTCCGACGTGCCCCTGATGCTGAACGGAGGAGGGATCATCCTGGTGGGCCTGCTCATCACCTTGCTGGTACCCAACCCGAGCAAGCCCCAGTGGTTCGCGCTCCGGCTGTTCCTGGCCGTGGGGGCGCTCGCGCTTGGGGCCGGCCTCCCGGGGTTGCTCATCGAGGTCGAGTCCGCGGGCGTGAGGCCCGCTCACCGCCCCTCCCCACCCTCGCGATACACGTACAGCGTGCCCGCCAGCACCCGCACCGGCTCCCGGGACCGATAGGCCGCGAAGGGGTCGGCGCCGCCGAAGTAGAGGCCATGGAGGTTGGTGAGGGAGATGACGGTGAACGCGGGAGCGGGAGCGCCCGGGGGTCGGGGCGCCGGTCCCAGCCCCAGGAAGCTGGGCAACGCCTCGTAGTCGACACCGTACGCCTCCGGGAGCGCGGAGCCGAAGTAGCTCAGGCGCACAGGCCCGGCGCCCTCCTCCACCTGGAAGTCCCGGAGCGCCACCAGCCCCTGCCCCCAGTCCACGCTGGAGTCCGCCAGGGGCTCCCGCCCGGGGCTCAGGCCCAGCGCCCACTCCGTGCGATAAGCGAGGAAGTGCGGGGCCCACGCCAGGGTCGAGGCGGCGTACGCGACCCCCAGGGCCAGGAGGGCTCCCCTCCCCAGCCGTCCGGCCCCCACGGAGAAACGCCCGAGCCCGGCGGCCACCAGCACCAGAAGGGGGACCCACGCCGGGAGGGCGTAGCGGGTGCCCACGTTGAGGCCGGACAGCACGAGGAGCGCCAGGAAGACCAGCGCGCCCACGGCCGGGGCCCGGAGGGGTGAGGTGAGGAGCGGACGGGGCGGCCCGCCCGCCGGCCTCCTCCCCCACACCAGGCCCACCGTCGCCAGCCCCATCATCCCATGAAGCGCCGCCGGCGTCTTGAGGAAGAACGCAACCAGGAAGAAGTACCACCACCCGTCGGCGCTGCGGCGCCCCAGCAGGTAAGCCGCCCCCGGGTGCCCGGCCCCGGCGTGCTGAACCGTGTAGCGGAGGCCCTGCTCCAGCCAGATGAGCCAGGGGTCCCACCGGTAGAGGAGCGCCGTGATCAGGTACCCGACGACCACGGCGCACCCCACCGCCACCCCCAACCCCTTCCACCACGCCGGGTCCCGCCGCCGCTCCGCCGCTTCCATGGCCGCCAGGACTACCACGGCGGGACCCAGGGCCACGGCGCTGAACTTGACCCCCATGGCCAGCGCCACCAGAGCGCCGGCCAGGGCCCCCCTCCGCAGTGAGGGCGCCCGGACCGCCGCGTCCAGGGCCCAGAGTGCACCCACGTAGGCCAGGGCCAGGGGCAGGTCGTTGTACGCCACCGCGCCATGGGCCAGGATGTCGGGAAAGAAGGCCGTCAGCGCGGCCGCGACCAGGCCCACACCCGCCCCGCCGATCCGCCTTCCCCAGGCGAACACCACCAGGATCAGGCTCAGAGCCAGGAGCACCGACACGGACCTGGACAGGCGGGCCAGCTTCCCGGGGTCGTTCCCGGAGCGGAAGTACAGGTCCCGCGCGTAGTCCCAGCGGTCGTTGTAGGCCAGGCCCCCGCCCCCCTCGTCCGGAAACGTGGGCCGGGAAGCCCACACCGGGAGCCCGTACAGCAAGGGCATGAGCGGTGGCTGGTCCACCACCATGGACCAGTCCCCCGTCTCCAACGCGCGGGCACCCGCTGACACGAGCACGATCTCGTCGAACGTCGTGGACGTGCGCGCCACGGCCGACGCCATGGCCACACCGGCCAGGAGCAGCAGGAGGGAGACCAGCACGGGGGTCCGGCGCGCGCGAGTGGGCATGGGCAACGCTACCCGGGCCGGGCACTCCCGGCCAGTGGACGCCACGCTCGCGCGCCCTCCCGATTCCAGTGATCCCCGAACTCGTTTATGCTTCCTGGTCCTCGAACCCCTCGCCGGAGCCCAGCCTCCTCCTTGCCCCTCGCATCCTGGCTGTTGGTCCTCCTGGGCTTCGCCCTGCTCATAGCCGCCGCCGACCTCGTGGTCCGCGGCGCCTCCAGCCTGGCCCGAGCCGCGGGGGTTGCCCCCCTGGTGGTGGGCCTCACGGTCGTGGCATTCGGCACGAGCGCGCCCGAAGTCGCGGTCTCCATCAAGGCTGCCCTGGCCGGCCAGGAGGGCCTCGCGCTGGGAAACGTGGTGGGCAGCAACGTCTTCAACGTGCTGCTCGTCCTGGGAATCTCCGCCCTGATCGTGCCTCTGAGCGTCCAACCCCAGCTCGTCCGCTTCGACGTGCCCGTGCTCATCGCCGTGTCGGCGCTCCCGCTCCTCATGGCCCTGGACGGCGTCCTGGCGCGCTGGGAGGGGGTGGTTCTGATCGCTCTGGCGGTCGTGTACACGACGGTCCTGATCTTCACGGGCAGGCGACCGCGCGACGCCATGCGCGAAGCCGCGACGGACAGCCGCGAGGCGTCGAGCGCGAGCGCCGGTCTCGCGCGGAACGTCGCCCGGGTGGTGGTGGGCTGCGTGGGCCTGGTCCTCGGGGCCGATCTCCTGGTGAAAGGTGCCACGGACATCGCCCGGACCCTGGGCGTGAGCAACGTGGTCATCGGGATCACGTTGGTGGCCGCGGGCACGTCCCTCCCGGAGCTGGCCACGTCCGTGGTGGCCAGCCTGCGTGGGGAGCGGGATCTGGCCGTGGGGAACGTCGTGGGAAGCAACATCTTCAACACGCTGGTGGTCCTGGGTGCCGCCGCGACCGTGGCCAGCGGAGGCATGGACATCCCACGGGGCGTCCTGACATTCGACCTTCCCGTGATGCTCGCCGTGGCGGTGACGTGCCTCCTCTTCTTCTTCTCGGACTGGACCGTGAGCCGGGCCGAGGGGATGGTGTTCCTGGCGTACTACGCCCTGTTCATCCTCTACCTGACCCTGGACGCCTCCGACCACGAGGCCCGGAACCTGGCACGGAGCGCCGTCCTAAGCCTGGTCCCCATGGCGACCCTCCTCGGGCTCCTGTCCTGGTGGAACGGCCGGTCGGACACTAGGCCGCCGCCGCCCCCACCACCGGATCCCGCACCCTCTGGAGCAGGAGACCTCCCACGATGAAGAAGAGGGCGATGGCCAGGATCGCCGGCCTCTGGTTCCCTCCGGTGGCCCGCGCCACCGTGCCGAACACGATGGGCCCCAGGATGGACGAGCTCTTTCCGCAGAAGGCGTAGAAGCCGAACATCTCGGCCTCCTTGCCCGCCGGAATGAGCGCGGACATGAAGCTCCGGCTCGCCGCTTGGATGGAGCCGAGTCCCGTGCCCGCCACCACGGCCACCACGAAAAAGACCCCCTTCGACTGGACGAAGAAGGCGCTCAGCGCCACGGCGATCCACAGGACCAGCACCGCCGTGATGACCTTCTTGGGACCCAGGACGTCCGTGGGCTTGGCCAGGGCGAATGCCCCCAGCAGCGCCGATAGCTGGACCACCAGGAAGAGGATGATCACGTCGGCCTGGGTAAACTGGAGGGTCTGGTTGGCGAAGCGGCTCGCGAACCAGATGACGGTCAGGACCCCGTCGATGTAGAAGAAGAAGGCCAGGAGGAAGCGCCGCAGCTCCCGTTCCGCCAGGACCTCCCCCACCAGGCGCCGGAAGTCGGTGATGCCGCGCAGCGCCGCCTGGCCCACGGACTCGCCCATCCCCTTGGCCTCCGGAAGCACGAGGAACGCGGGCAGGCTGAAGAGGAGCCACCAGGCGGCCACCACGAGCCAGAGCAGGTCCAGACGCCCCGCCCGGGCCAGGGGAATCGCCATGAGCAGCCCCGCCGCCGAGCCCGCGTACCCCAGGCCGAAGCCCAGGCCGGACACCCTTCCCTGCCGTTCACGGGGCGCGATCTCGGGCAGGTACGCATTGTAGAAGACCAGCGCGCCCTCGAAGGCCACGTTGGCCAGCGCCGCCAGGATGAAGCCGTAGAGCACCATCCCGGGTCCCAGAGTCGTGAACAGGGCCACGCACAGCACGCCCGTGACGGTATACGCGAGGAGGAGCTTCTTGCGGATGCCCGCCCGGTCGGCGATGGAGCCCAGGAGGGGCGAGGTCAGGGCCACGATGGCCACGGACAGGGAGCCCACCCACCCCCACACCTGGTCTCCCCGGCCGCCCTCGGCCCCGACGATCTCGTTGCCGAAGTAGACGCTGAAGACCGCCGTCGCGATGACGGCCGAGTAGATGGACCCCGCGAAGTCGTACGTGGCCCAGGCGGCGACGTGCTTCTTGTTCATGGAGTGTCGACCAGGTGGAGGGTGGCCGCGGCGGGCTTGGTCCCCCAGGCTACGCCCCGGACCTGGGTTCCGTCCAGGCTCTACCGACAGCGGGTTCGCCGAGGCGTTGCCCTGGCCGCGGCCCGAGGCGATTGTCTCGTGCTGACGACTTTCGTAATCCCGAACCATCCCAACATCATGGTCACCAACCGCATCAAAGGACGTACGGTCCTCATCACCGGTGCCTCCGCGGGCATCGGGCAGGCCTGCGCCAGGGCCTTCGCGGAGCGCGGAGCGGACCTCATCCTCCTGGCGCGGCGGAGCGCGCGCATCGAGGACCTGGCCGCGGAACTCGAGGACGCCCACGGCGTGGACATCCGCGCGTTCAGCCTCGATGTCCGGGACCGAACCGCCGTGGAGACGCTCCGGGACGACCTGCTGGACGCGGGCAAGATGCCCGATGTCCTGCTGAACAACGCCGGCAAGGCCCTGGGCCTGTCGACCCTCCAGGCTGGAGAC
>DASWKP010000213.1:0-9727 GCA_036396575.1 Longimicrobiales bacterium
GGGTCACGCTCCAGAACGCGTGGCGCACCGCGCCTGACGAGCGCCTCAGAAACAACGAGGCCGCCAGCGCGCCGGCCGGGACGGCCTCGAGGCGGGCACGTTCCCGGGCTCCGACGTTTCCGCGGAAACGGGAGAGGGCTCCGGCGCGCCGGTGGCGGGCGTCGCCGCGTCCCCCGGCTCGGAGCATCGGAGCGCGCTGCCCTCGGCCTCTTTCATGGCGCTCCTCGTGTGGCTGGCCGGGGCGCTCGTGGTGGTGGGGGGCGTCCTGGTGGGCCTGTGGCGGACCTACCGGGTCATGGAGCGCGCCCGCCCCGCCGTCACCGAGGAGTGGCGCAGCGCCCTGGAACTCGCGCAGAGCCGCGTGGGCCTGGCGCGAGCCGTGGAGCTCCGCCTGAGCCCGGACGCGGGCACGGCCATGACGGGGGGGCTCCGGCGGCCCGTCATCCTGCTGCCCGAGCGTGCCGACCGGTGGAGCCCCGAGCGCCGGGACCTGGTCCTGGCCCACGAGTTGGTCCACGTCCGGAGGCACGACGCGGCGCGGCTCATCCTGGGCCGCGTGGCCACGGCGCTCTACTGGTTCAACCCCCTCATGTGGCTGGCGGCCCGCCTCTCGGGGCTGGCTCGGGAACAGGCGTGCGACGAGGCCGTGGTGGCCCTGGGGCACCGGCCCTCCTCCTATGCCCGGCACCTCATGGAGCTTGCCGAGCCGTCCACCCTTCCCATCCCGGCCCTGGCCATTCTTGAACGTCCCCAGCTCGAGGAGCGACTCATGGCGATCCTGCGTCCCACGTCCCGTCCGAAGCCCCGGGCCGCCGCCGGCGCCGCCCTCCTGGCTGCTTTCTGGGCCGTCACCACGGCGGGGGCCTCCCCCGCCGCCAACGCCGGGCCCCAGGAGGCCGGGCCCCGGGACGATGGGGTGTCCGTGCGTGGCGTGACGGTGACCGGCGAGTCGGCCCACGGCGCGTCGGCCCACGGCGCGACCCCGCAGCGCGTGTCGCTGACCGGCGCCGTCGGCGAGGGCCCCACCCTCTCAGGCGCGGTCGTCGAACGCCACACCCTCTCCGTCGGCGAGGGCCCCGCCCTCTCCGTCGTCGAGAACCCTACCCTCTCCGTCGTCGAGGGCCCCACCCTCTCCGGGGTCGAGGGCCACACCCTCTCCGGCTCCGCGGCCCTCGCCACCGCCCTCTCCCAGGAGCGGTCCTGCTGGGTGGATGGCATGCGCGGGAACTTCAGCGGCACGTTTTCCATCACGTCGTCCGACGCGGGAGACCGGCTCACGGAGCGGTACGGGACGAGCGACGGCGACCGCGTCATCCAGACCCGTGTGGACGGCATGCCCGTGTGCCTGCGAGCCCACGGGCCCGTCGAGTTCGGTGAGGGCGACGCCTCCATCGCCTCCATCGGCCAGGGGGGGTGGGTGATCCTGGCGGCCCGTAGCGACGATGGGCTCCTGGAGCTGGAGATGCTTCCCGGTGAAGGCGATTTCATCCACCGGCTGTCCATCGACGGCTCCCGGCAGGAGTCGTTCGGCGCCGCCGAGCGCCAGTGGCGGGACGCCATGCTCCAGGTGATGGCCGATCGTTGGCAGGTTGCCCGCCTCCGCGGCGAGGTAAGCAGCCTGCGGGGCCGGATCTCCTCCATCCGGGGGCAGGAGAGTAGCCTCAGGGGCCGGATCTCCTCGATCCGGGGGCAGGAGAGCAGCCTCAGAGGCCGGATTTCATCCATCCGGGGGCAGGAAAGCAGCCTCAGAGGCCGCATCTCCGCGATCCGAGGGCAGGAGAGCAGCCTCAGGGGCCGGATCTCCTCCATCCGGGGGCAGGAGAGCAGCCTGCGGGGCCGCATCTCCAGCCTGAACGCGCGCATTTCCTCCCTGCGGTCGGCGCGCCGCGCCACGGAGAGCGAGGACACCCGGGCGCGCCTCGACACTGAGATCCGGGACGTGGAGGCGGACATCGCCCGGGTGGAGTCCGAGATCGCCGAGTGGGACGCCGCGGCGAGGGTGGTCGAGATGGAGGCGGAGATCGCGGCCTACGACGCCGACGCCCGCATCGCCGAAGTGGCCCGGGAGTTGGACGAGGACGGGACCCTCCGGAGGATCCGGGAGATCGAGGACGAGATCGCGGCCTACGACGCAGACGCTCGCGTCCGTGAGGTGGAGCGGGAGATCGTCGAGATGGAGGTCGACGAGCGGATTCTCGAGATCGAGGCGGAAATCGAGGCCCTGGACGCCGAGCGGCGGATCGAGCGCCTGGAGGCGCCCATGGAGGCCCACGTGGACGCGCTCCGTGACGCCACCACCAGGGTGCTGAGGTCGCCGAGGCAGTCGTAAGCGGGCGGGCGGGCGGCCGCCGGGCGCGTCGACGGCCGCGCGGCTCCCCGACGGTGGATCGGCGCCTCGGCGCCGTCACCCCTCGGTGGCCGAGGTGACGTCAACTCGGAAAGGACGGCCCCTTCCGCCACGCTTGTCGACTTCACGTCAAATGGTGTCGTCAACTCGACAGTGAACTCGTCCGGCGCTCATGCGTGCAGCATTCACGTCATATAGAGCCGTCAACTCGACAAGCGTGCGAAGAAACGCCACGCTTGTCGACTTGACGTCATGGCCGCCGCGCTCCAGCCCTCGGACCTCGCCTGTCCGTCCTGGCCGAGCTTCTCCCCCCGCGGGCGATTCGGACACGCAGGCCGCCTTCGTGGCAGGCCGCCCCGACGGAACCACCCTCGGATCGGCTACCGCGACGCCGGCCCCGCCGCCGGCGGGATGGCAGGCCGCCCCGACGGAAACCACCCTCGGATCGGCTACCGCGACGCCGGCCCCGCCGCCGGCGGGATGGCCTTGAGCACCTCCCGCACCAGGTCCCACTGGTTGAAGCCTTGGCGGCCCCAGTCCAGTCCCCGGCGCACGATGACCAGGTCATGGGAGGGGACCACGACGGCGTACTGGCCCCGGTTGCCGGCGGTGGAGTAGGCGTCGGCGGGCACGTCGGTGCGGTCGTCGGGCACGAGCCACCACTGGCCGCCATACTGGTTGCCACGCTCCGCCGTGGCGGGCGCCGGCGCGCGCACGAAGTCGATCCACTCCCGGGAGAGGATGCGCTCGCCGTTCCAGGTGCCGCCGTTCAGGTACAGGAGCCCGAGGCGCGCCAGGTCCCGGGCGTTCGTGTAGACCTGGCTGCTCAGGATGTAGTCGCCGAAGCGATCCGTGGAGAGCAGCGTGTTCCGCATGCCGATCCTGTCCAGGAGCGCCCTGCGCGGGAACTCCCGGTACGAGCCTTCGTCGCCCAGGGCCAGCTTCATGGCCAGCACGCCCAGCAGCGTGTCGTAATTCTCGTAGTCCCAGTTGGTGCCCGGCTCGCGGAAGAGCGCCCGGCTGAGCGCGCCCTCGACCGAGCTGGCCCCCGCCCAGTACGCCAACCCCGACCCCGTGGCGTACTCCAGCCCCTGGTTATCCACGGTCTCCAGCCCACTCGACATGTTCAGGAGATGACGTAGCGTCACCCGGTGCCTGGGGTCCGTCTCCGGGGAGCGCGCCCGGGGCAGCCAGTCGAAGCCCAGGGGCTCGTCCAGGGACAGGCGCCCCTGGTCGGCGAGGATGCCGAAGAGGGTCACCGCGATGCTCTTGGCGGTGGACCAGGTCCGCGTCCGGGTGGTCATATCGAAGCCCGGCGCGTAGCGCTCGTGGATGATGCGGCCCCCGTGCACCACGATGAGGCTGAGGGTCACCTGCTCGGCTGTCGGCCGGTCGAATGCCCAGTCGGAGGCCGCTTGAAGGGCGGCGGCGTCCACGCCGGCGGGCAGGGCCATGCTCCGCACCATGTCTCCGTCGGGCCAGGGGATGGAGGCCGGGTCGCCGGGAGGGGCGGGCATGTCCAGGACGGGAAGGCTGTCGACGGCCGCGAAGGTCTGGTCCGGGGCCAGGACCACGCAGCCGATGCCCTCCCGGAAGGCGGCCCGCATGCTGGGCGCCGTCCCCGGCGAGCCCACCGTCACGGCCCGGCGCGCCTCGTCCACGACGTAGTCCCCTCCCCTGGGGGAGCCGATGGGTTGCGCTATGTAGGCCAGTTCCTGGGCGAAGACCTGCTCCAGCGTCCGGTTGGACGTGAACAGCCCGTTACACATGAGCACCGCCTGGAGGCCCCGTTGCACGACCTCCCGGTCGAACTGCCAGTAATCGTAGTCGTCCCGCTGCTGGGCATGGCCGGGGGCGGCGGCGGCGGCCAGGAAGAGGGCGGCGGCGGTCAAAGCGGTCACGCCGGTCACGGTGCGCCGGGCGGCGGGGGACGGGCGGGTGGACGTAGCGGTGCGCATCACGGGCATCCCTCTGTGGCGGCGGAGCTGCGGTACGGCCCTTCGGTCGCCGTGATGATAGGGGCGCGCGAGACGATGCGCGACCGGGCCGGGGCGACAGCGGGCCCCTCCGCCTCGCTCGGGCTCCTCCCGCTTTCGCGCGGGCGGAGAATTCCCCAAACGACGGCGCCCAGGCGTGGTTTGGGGATTAGACCCCCTCGGGAAGGACACAATCCCCCAGACCATGTGCCCGCGCTAGGCGGCATGGGGATTCGGCCGCCTCAGGGGGGCAAAACCCGGAAAACCAGCCGGGGCGCCGATCATCTGGGGGATTCGCGCCGCCGTCGTGGAGTGCCTGGTCCGGGCGACCGCCGGCCTGGCGGTCGATCTCGGGGCGCCCTCCATTCACGCGGCCGCCGCCACCCTCAGCAGCCGTCCCGTTCTCCCCACTGCCGCGGCGTCTCGGGGGCCGCCGAGCCCGCGTGCGCGCCCGCGCCCACCGCCACGGTCACGTGCGCCGGCCGCTGCCCCTGCACGTCCTCCACGGCCCGTACCGCGGCCAGGACGTCCTCCCGCGTGTTGAATGGCCCGATGGACATGCGCACCGTCCCGCGCGGCGAGGTGCCGTAGTGCTCGTGGAGCAGCGGCGCGCAGTGGAGGCCGGTGCGGGTGAGGATGTCGTGGTCCACGTCCAGGAAGACGCCCACGTCGGAGGCGTCGTAGTTGGTCACCGTGCACGACAGAACGGGCACCCGCCGCTCCAGGCTCGTCGTGCCGTACAGATCCACGCCGTCGATGTCCGCCAGGCCCTCCTGGAGGACGGCCAGGAGCTCCATCTCGTGCTGGTGGATGGCCCGACATCCCCTCTCCTGGATCCAGCGGACCCCTGCGCCCAGTCCGGCGATGCCGCTCATGTTCAGCGTGCCCGCCTCCAGGCGGTATGGGAACTCCTCCAGGTGGTAGGGATGCGCGCTCCGCACGCCCGTACCCCCGTAGATCGTGCCCCGGATGTGCGCGTCGTCGGCCACGCAGATGCCTCCCGTGCCGGGGGGCCCGAACAGCGACTTGTGCCCCGTGAACGACAGGAAGCTGACGTTCCACGCGGCCATGTCGATGGGCAACACGCCTGCCGTCTGCGCGGCGTCCACCGCCAGGGGCACGCCTTCCTCGCGGCACACGGCGCCGATGGCGGCGAGGTCCTGCACCACGCCGCTCACGTTCGAGCCGTGGTTCACGATCACGAGGGTCGTGTTGGGCTCGATGGCCGCGCGGATGTCCTCCGGGTCCACGTAGCCTTCGGCGTCGGGCGCCACCCAGGCGACCTCCGCCCCGTCCAGGACCCTGTGGTTCAGCGGCCGGATGACCGAGTTGTGCTCGCACAGCGTGGTCACCGCGTGGTCCCCGGGGCCCACCGTGCCGTTGATGATGAGGTTGAGGCTCATCGTGGCGTTCAGGGTGAACACGAGGCGGTTGGGGTCCTTGGCGGCGCCCGCCTCCACGAGGCTCGGGTTGAAGAAGTCCGACAGGAGCTTCCTCGTGCCGTGGATCATCTCCTCGGCCTTCAGAGCCATGTCGCAGCCGGTGCGGCCGGGGTTGACGCCGTTCTCCCGGTAGAAATCCCGGGCGGTGTCGTGGGTTACGTCGGGCTTGGGGAAGGTCGTGGCGGCGTTGTCCAGGTAGATCAGGTCGCTCATGGGTCGTTCCGGTCGCTCGTCCCTTGGCGATGTTGTCGTCCACACCCTTCCAAGATAACCTCCTTGCGGACGTCTTCATCCATCGTACGCCGCCCTCCCGCGCGTGACACCTTTCTCGAGCCCGAAACCTCATCATGAAGAAGATCCGCGACGCGCTGACGGCCCTCGCTTGCTGCCTCTTCCTGGCGGGCGCCGCCTCCCTGGGAGCGCAACAGCTTCCCACGACCTGGCAGGAGCAGAACGACTTCAAGGCGGGCCCCACGCCCTACGAGCCCCTCATGGAGTTCTGGTACGAGCTCGACCGGGTGAGCGAGCTGGTGAGCATGCAGCCCCTCACCGAGACCCTCCTGGGCCGGGATCTGCCCCTCATCGTGATCGCCGAGCCCGCCGTCACCACGCCCCAGGACGCGCTCCGCTCGGGCAAGACCATCGTCTTCCTGGGCCCCTCGGTCCACGGGGGAGAAGTGTCGCCCAAGGAGGCTGTCCAACTCGTGGCGAAGGAGCTGGTGGGCGGGGAGCTGCGGCCGCTCCTCCAGGACGTCATCGTCCTCGCCTTTCCACTCCTCAACCCTGACGGGGGGGAGGTAAGGCGGCGCACCAACGAGGCGGGCTTCGACCTCAACCGGGACTATCTGAAGCTCGAGTCCCAGGAGATCCACGCTCTCGTCACGCGGGTGCTGAACGAGTGGACGCCGGACATCCACGTGGACGGCCACCACGGGGGCTCAGCCCCCAACGTGGTGACCTATCAGGGCACTCTGAACCCCGCTGCGGACGCCGAGCTGAGGGCGTACCCGTACCAGCACATCTTTCCCATGATCCGCGAGGCGGTGCGGGCCGAGGACTACGTGGCGTTCGACTATTCGGGACCCACGACGCGGGACGGCGTGCGGGGTTGGGGGTCCACCTCGGTGGAGCCCAGGAAACACCACGTCTACACGGGGCTTACCAACTCCATCGGCATCCTCCTGGAGACGCCGGGCAACCAGGTCCGGGTGATGCGGGACGGCACCGTGGCGGCGATCCCCCAGGAGGAGCGCTACTATCACCAGATCCGCGGCCAGTTCCTGGCCACCAGCGCCATCCTGCGGGCGGCGGCGGAGCAGCGCGAGGCCATCCGGGCGGTGACCACCGGCGCCCGGCACCGGGCCGTCATGGCCGGCACCACGGCGGGCGACCCCATCGTCCTCGAGTACGAGCTGACCAGCCGGGGCACCGAGCCCGTGTGGATGCCCGACGAGGAGGCGCCTCTCGGCTACTCAATCCAGGACGTGCCCGTCTTCCTGAGCTGGGCGCCGACGCGCACCACCACCCGCCCGGTCGGCTACCTGCTGACGCCGGCCATGGCGGGCGTGGTGCCGCTCCTGCTGGAGCATGACATCGCCGTCTATCGCTTCCAGGGGCCCACGACCCTGGACGCCGAGGTCTACTACGCGACGGCGGTCCGCCAGAACGAGTACTTTCAGGGCCACTACCTCAAGTCGGTCGAAGCGGAGAAGCGAGCCGAGCGGGTCGAGGCGGTCGAGGGCTGGTTCTGGATCCCCGCGGCCCAGTCCCGCGCCAACCTCATCAGCTACCTCATGGAGCCCGAGACCGACGACAACCTCATCACCTGGGGATGGGCGGACCACGTCCTCCAGGTGCGGCCGGGCAGCGTGGAGGAGGCTCTGGAGGGATTCGACACGTCGGGCATGACAGCCGAGCAGCTCGAGCAGCTTCGGGCCCGCATGGAGCGCCAGCTCAGCCAGGGCCAGCAGGTGCCCATGATCCGCGTCACGAGGCACCAGCCCATGCGGGTCATGCGCGTGGAGTCGTTCAACGAGTACCAGCGGAACCGCTTCTACCGGGAGGAGTGAGAAGGCGGTGCCCATTCACGACGTTCATGGTGTCAGGATGACGATGGAGGGGCGAGCGGTTCCGCTCGCCCCTCCTGAGTTCGTCGAGGTCCGGTCGTTTCGTGTTGCTACTTCGAATGGGGGGGCTTGTCGAGAAGTGAGATCCGGTCCGTTCAGTCCTCTTGTTGCTGGGCGAGGACCGCCTGCCGAATCGACTCCGAAACGGGGATGTTCGCTACGAGCCCATCCCCTTGACACGACTTCACCTGGAGCGCTCCGCGCGCCTCGTTGACCTCGATGCGATGCAGGAGGCGTCCGGCGAACGTGAGCGCCATCGCATCGTCTCCCTGCTGAACCGCCTCGACCAGGTCGTCGAGATCCTGCTGTTCGGTCTGCTGACAGCCGGCCTCGTGGCAGTTTCCAATGAGACAATACCCGCAGTAGGTATGGGGACCGCTCGTATCTCCTTCGGGGCTCCCAAAGTTCGTGTGGTAGCCTTCCCCACAGCCCTCCATGTCACCGCACTGCCAGGCCGCAGCATCCGACGGCTGGATCAGGAGGGCAGCCAACGCCGCCCCGCACATCGCAATGATCGTCCTCTTCATGATCGTCACCATCCTTTCAAAGTGAGTTGCCAGACCTCGACGAGAGGCTGTTGCGGGGTCCCGCCGTAGGCGGCAATGACACCGTCGCCCAGGAAGCCGAACCCTGCCGCATCGAGAGACGCGCTGAACACGAGTGTTCCCGAAGCGGGATCCAGGATGTCTATGGCCGTGTCGAACAGGTGCACGTCGGCGGGGCCGAACTCCAACTCCACACCCTCCACGACGGTTATTCCCCGCCACGCCTCACGCCATTGAGGGTCCGGGACCAATGCCATAATCCACAAGAGGCCGGCCGAGTCTTCCAGGATACTCATGATTCGAGGGAAGGGTGGGTTCCATGGAGTCCCAAGAGACGGACCTGACTCTCCGAGGAACCACGGAGGGCGCCTTTCCAGTCTCCTGACCAGTTCCCCCTCCTCCGACCAGAATTCGACGACGTAGTCATAACCGTGGGCTGCCCAGAACCCACCCGACGTACTCCGCGCAAGCCTGCGCCGGCTTCTGTGGGCTGTACTCTGTGCGTATGGCTGATCATCCGCCCCGAACCACCGCAGCGGCGTCCCCAGACCTGGAGCCCCCACTTTGGCGCGAACGAGCTGAAGTGGAAATCCAATCCCCTCAGGCATGTTGGCACCGCTATTAAGGACCAGGACGGAGTCGTTGAGCAGTAAGAGGGCACCGACGGAGAAGCCCGGCATCGATGCCTCCGACTGCGAAGTCAGATCATCAAGGGAGAGGATCGTGAGTCTTCGGTTGACGTTGTCGAAAACCGCTGCCCGTCCCCCAGCCGAAGTGAACGCCGAAACCCAGGTGTACTCGCCGGAGTCGGTCCCGACAGCACCGAGGCGCTGGAGAAAGCGCCCGTCCGCCCGGAAGACGAGAGGCGCCCCGACCTCCGAAGCGAGAACGAAGACACGCCCCTGGCCATCTGACCCAACCGCCATGGGTCGGTGGCCTATGGCCCCGAGTCCGGTCCGCTCGCCGAGCATCGTGACTCGCTCGGCTTCGATGGTGCACGTGCGGCACTGCGGCAGGCTTGGAACATACTGCGTCCGCTGAGCATCGAGGCCATTGGGTAATGTAAGGGTCAACCCGACGAGCACGACGCGCGACGCTACGCGGGACATCCGCGAGACGGGTTGCGTGCGTTGGGGCTCTCGGTGGTCAGAAAAAGTCGGCGCCATCTCTCTCCATCACCTCCTGAGGCGATGCTTCGAAACGATCGGGACGTCGAGGACCTCTGCCGCGACCACGACGACCCAGTCCTCTCCGACGTCTTGAAGCCGCCAACTCCATGGGGTCTGAAGTG
>DASWKP010000214.1:0-4842 GCA_036396575.1 Longimicrobiales bacterium
CGCGCTTCTGACGTCCCAACTTGTCCACCTTCGTCACCACGCGGAGGGTAGGGAGGCCCAACTCGGCGAGGTATTCGATCATCTGCCGGTCGAGGTCCGTGATGCCCCGCCGCGCGTCCACCAGGTGGACGACGCCCCGGAGGCCTTCGGCGCTGGAAAGATAGCCCTCCACCAGGCGCCGCCATCCGTCCCGAAGAGCCCGGGGCACTCTGGCGTACCCGGAGCCCGGCAGGTCCACGAGATAGAAGCGGTCGTTGACGCGGTAGAAGTTGAGCGTCTGGGTCTTGCCGGGCTTGCCCGACACGTGGGCGATCGTGTGCCGCGTACGTTGTAGGAGCGTGTTGATCAGGGACGACTTGCCCACGTTCGAGCGCCCGCTGAACGCCACCTGCGGAAGGTCCGCGGGCCGCGCCCCGCCGGGTTCCGCCACCGACCCGCTGAACTCCACGGACAGGATCTTCACGGAGCTCAGAGTTACTGGGAGATCTCGATGCCGGCGCCCGCACTGGACTCCGCGCGCTCGGAAGCCCCGGCTCGGGTTCGTCCGGCGGGCTCGACCAGGGCCGCCTCCAGAACCTCGTCCATGGTCCGCACGGCCTTGAAAAGCAATCCGGCGTGCACGTCATCGGGCAGCAGTTCCAGCTCCGGGACGTTGGCCGCCGGAATCAGCACCGTGTCCATGCCGTGACGAAGGGCGGCCACGGCCTTCTCCTTGATGCCGCCCACCGGCAGGACGCGGCCCCGCAGCGTGATCTCGCCGGTCATGGCCACATTGCCGTGGGTGGGCCTGCCCGTGAGGGCGCTGATGAGGGCGGTAGCGATGGTGATGCCCGCCGAGGGGCCGTCCTTGGGGGTGGCGCCTTCCGGGATGTGGATGTGGATGTCCACACGCTCGTGGAACTGGGGATCGAGGCCCAGACGGGCCGCCCGGGAGCGGGCGTAGGTCAGCGCCGCCAGGGCCGACTCCTTCATTACGTCCCCCAGCGTTCCCGTGAGCCGTACCTCCCCGGATCCGGGGACGACAGCCACCTCCACGTCCAGGACCTCCCCACCCACGGAGGTCCATGCCAGGCCGTTGGCCATTCCGGTCCGCTCGGACGCGTCCTCACGGTCGCGGGGGAGGTAGGGCGCGGGCCCGAGGAACGCCTTCAGGTCTCCGAACTCCACGACCCGCTCGGGCTCGCTCGGCGGGGGCGCGCCGGGCTCGGGCTGGACCCCCGGGCGCTCGTCCTCCGCGACTTCCCGCGCCAGCTTACGGGCCACTCGGGAAAGGCGCCGCTCCAACTCGCGGACGCCGGCCTCGCGGGTGTAGCTGTGGATGACCCCCTCGACCGCTTCGTCCGTCAGGGTCACGCGCCCCTCTCCGAGCCCATGGCGGCTCGCCTGTCTCGGCCAGATGAAACGCTGGGCGATGATCCGCTTCTCCACGTCCAGGTACCCGGGGAGGCGGATGACCTCCATACGGTCCCGGAGGGGGTCGGGAATCCCCTGGAGAGTGTTGGCGGTGGCCACGAAGAGGACGTCCGACAGGTCGAACTCCAGTTCCAGGTAGTGGTCCGTGAAGGTTCGGTTCTGCTCCGGGTCGAGCACCTCAAGGAGCGCGGCGCCCGGGTCTCCGTGGAAATCCCGAGCCAGCTTGTCGACCTCGTCGAGGAGAAAGACGGGGTTCCGGGAGTTGCCTCTCCGGATCCCCTGGACGATCCGACCCGGCAGGGCCCCCACGTACGTCCGGCGGTGACCCCGGATCTCCGCTTCGTCGCGGATTCCGCCCAGGCTCACCCGTACGAACTCCCGATCCAGCGAGTGGGCGATGCTGCGGCCCAGCGAGGTCTTGCCCACGCCCGGGGGGCCCACGAGGCACAGGATGGGGCCCTGAAGCTCCCCCACCAGGGACAGGACCGCGATGTGGTCCAGGATCCGCTCCTTGACCTCGTTCAGGCCGAAGTGGGCGTCGTCCAGGACCCGGGCCGCGTGCGGCACGTCCAGATTGTCGTCGGTGCGGCGCGTCCAGGGCAGCGCCACGATCCAGTCCAGGTAGGTCCGGATCACCGCCGCCTCGGGGGCCACGGGGTTGAGCTTCCTGAGCCGCCGCATCTCTCGCTCCGCCCGTTCCCGGGCGTGCTCGGGCAGGCGCTGTTCATGGAGGGCCTGCTCCAGCTCGTCCCACTCGTCGGGCCCTTCCCCCAACTCCCGGTGGATCGCCTTGAGCTGTTCCCCCAGGTAGTGTTGGCGCCGATCCGAGTCCATCTGGAGGCGAATCTGGTGGTCGAGCTTCTCTTCGATGCGGAGGATCTCGAGCTCCCGGACCAGGATCTCCTGGAGCAGCTCAAGGTGAGCCGTCAGGCTCGCGCTCTCCAGGAGCTCCTGCTTCTCACTGGGCGTGACGAGGAGGTGGCCCGACATGAGGTGGACCAAGCGTATGCGGTCTCGCGTTTCAGCGAGGGCGGCGGGCACTTCGCTCGCGACGCGGTCGTGGAGGCGGGCGTAATCCTCGTACAGACGACCGACGCCCCGGACCAGGGCCTCCACCTCAGCGTTCTGCCCCTCCTCGGGATCACACTCCCGTTCCACCAGGGGGCTGATCTCCGCCCGGAAAGCCGTGTCCGAGGGAAGGAACCTGTCGAGCCGTACGCGTCCCAGGCCCTCGAGCACGACTCGACAGGTTCCGTCGGCCAGGGGCGTGACCTGGATGGCCCGGGCCGCCGTGCCCACCCGGTAGAGATCCTCGCTCGCCGGCTCCTCGACCGAGGCGTCCGACTGGGCCACCAGGACGAGGAGGCCGTCGTCCTGCTCCATGGCCTGGTCCAAGGCGACCGACGACCGGGGGCGGCCGATCAGCAGGGGCAGGACCATGTAGGGAAAGAAGACCAGGTCCCTGAGGGCGATCACCGCGGCCGGAGAGGGAATCTCGACGGTGTCGTCCACTCGGATCAGGGTCGGCATGGCCTCCGCGGGGCTGGGATGAGGTCGGGGGGTGACCTGCGGGGTTATCCTATCAGCCCGTGGTGGGGGTCTGCCAGGGCGTGAGCCCGATCACGCCTCCTTGCGGTCGGCCTCCGGCCTGAGCACCAGGAGGGGCGGCACCCCGTGGCGCACGCACTCGGGGGTCACCACGACTTCCCGCACGTCATCGCGCGACGGGATCTCGAACATCACGTCCCGCATGATCCCCTCGATGACCGACCGCAGGCCCCGGGCCCCGGTGCCCCGGTCCAGGGTCTTCTCGGCGATGGCCAGGATGGCGTCGGGGTCGAAGGTGAGGCCGATCCCCTCGAGTTCGAACATCTTCGTGTACTGCTTCACCAGGGCGTTCTTCGGCTCCTCCAGGATGCGGACCAGCGCCTCCAGATCCAGCTCGCTCAGAGCCACGGACACGGGGAGCCTCCCGACGAGCTCCGGGATCAGTCCGAAGCGCTGGAGATCCTCGGGCTCAACGTGCCTCAGGAGCTCCTCCCGCACGCCCCGATTCTCATCCCCGGCGAAGCCGATCTGACGCTGGCCGATCCGGCCCTCCACGATCTTCTCCAGCCCGTCGAACGCCCCTCCGCAAACGAACAGGATGTTGCGGGTGTTGATCTGGATGTACTCCTGCTGAGGGTGCTTCCGGCCTCCCTGCGGTGGCACGCTGGCCACGGTGCCCTCCAGGATCTTGAGAAGGGCCTGCTGCACGCCTTCGCCGGACACGTCCCGGGTGATGGACGGGTTTTCGGACTTGCGGGCGATCTTGTCCATCTCGTCGATATAGACGATGCCACGCTCGCACTCGGCGATGTTGAAGTCCGCTGCCTGCAGAAGCCGAACCAGGATGTTCTCCACGTCCTCGCCCACGTAGCCCGCCTCGGTCAGAGTCGTGGCGTCGGCGATGGTGAACGGAACGTGGAGGATGCGGGCCAGCGTCTGCGCCAGGAGGGTCTTGCCCACACCCGTGGGCCCGATGAGGAGGATGTTGGCTTTGTCGAGCTCCACCTCGTCCAGGACGCCCTGATGGTTGACTCGCTTGTAGTGGTTGTAGACCGCGACGGCCAGGGTTCGCTTGGCGTCCTCCTGGCCGATCACGTACTGGTCCAGAACGTTCTTGATCTCCTCCGGGGTGGGACTCGGAACGGCGGCTTCCGCCTGTTCGCGCTCCTCCTCCTCGGCGAGAATCTCGTTGCAGAGGGAGATGCACTCGTTGCAGATGTAGACTGAAGGACCGCTGATGAACTTCTTGACGCTGTCCTTCGACTTCCCGCAGAAGCTGCAGCGGAGATGCTTGTCGCTCGACATACGGTCGTCCTTGCTAAGGAAGCTGAGCCTCCCAGGGTCGGTGACCGGGCGTCACTCGGACGGGTCGTCCCCGTCTCCGTCCTTCCCGGAATCCTCGAGCTTGGGCCCCATGGGGACCGCCACCTCGAGTACGCGATCGATGAGGCCGTAGTCTCTGGCCTCCTCGGGGCTCATGAACCGATCCCGGTCCACGTCGTCAGCGATCTGCTCCACGGTCTGGCCCGTGTGGTGGGCCAGGATGATGTTGAGCCGCTGGCGGATGTAGAGGATCTCCTTGGCGGCGATCTCGATGTCCGCCGCGGTTCCCTGAGCCCCGGATGAGGGCTGGTGGATCATGATGCGGGAGTTCGGCAGCGCCGTCCGCTTGCCCTTCGCTCCTCCGGCCAGGAGGAGCGCCCCCATGGAGGCGGCGACGCCCACGCAGTAGGTGGCCACCGGCGCTCGCAGATGCTGTATGGTGTCGTAGATCGCCAGGCCGGCGTAGACGCTTCCCCCGGGAGAGTTGACGTACATGTTGATGTCTCGTTCCGGATCCTCGGCGTCGAGAAAGAGGAGCTGGGCCACGATGATGTTGGC
>DASWKP010000215.1:0-1762 GCA_036396575.1 Longimicrobiales bacterium
CTCCATGGGGCTGAAGGCGTGGATGTGCAGGTCCGGGACCCGGGCCTTGATGGCATCCAGCAGCTCGAAGTAGAAGGTGCCGGGCAGGTCGGGATGGATCCCACCCTGCATGCAGACCTCGGTGGCTCCCTCCTCCCGGGCCTCCTGGGCCCGGTCCGCCACCTCCGACAGGGTGAGCGCGTACGCCTCCCGGTCCACCTCGCGCTGGGCGAAGGCGCAGAACCGGCACCCCACGTAGCACACGTTGGTGAAGTTGATGTTCCGGTTGACGACGAAGGTGACCTCCTCACCCACCGTCTCGCGCCGGAGCTCGTCGGCCGTGGCGGCCAGGGCGTCCAGGGATGGCCCCTCGGCCCGGAACAGCGCCAGGGCCTCCGCGTCGGTCAGCCGCGCTCCCTTCGCCGCGCGGCGGAGCGCGGTGCGGACCTCGGCCTCGATCCGTGTGGGTGGGACGCGCCGCGTGGCCCAGTCCCGGGTGGCCGGCACGGGGTCGTTGCCAACCTCCCCGTACACGTCCACCGCGTCCGCGCGGAGCCCCGTGCCCGCGGGCTTGGCGAACGTCAGCTGGATCCTCCGAGGCTTCCACTGGACATCGGGATCCTGCCAGGCGATCGGCCGGGGGACCTGCCCTTCCACGGCAAGACCGTCGGGGCCGAGCAGCGCGGCCACCGGGCCTCGGGTCCTGGCGGCCAGGAAAGGGTCCGGGCGAACCGCGAACTCCGGGTACACGCAGAGACGCTCCCGGAGGTGGAGACCGTGCTCGGCGGTTCGCCGGCGGAGCGCCTCGATCTGTGGCCACGGCTTCTCGGGGTTGACGTGGTCGGGGGTGATCGGGGAGACGCCTCCCCAGTCGTTGATGCCGGCGTCCAGCAGGCGACCGAACCGGTCATCCGAGAGGTTGGGCGGAGCCTGGACGTTCACATGCGGGCCCAAGATGACGCGAGCCCCTGCCACGGCAGCCAGGAACGCTTCCTCCTCGGGCTCGGGATGGTCGCGCATCGCGGTGCCCCGCTTGGCTCGGAAGTTCTGGACGATGACCTCCTGGATGTGCCGGTACGCGCGCTGGACGTCACGGATCGCGAACAGGGAGGCCGCGCGCTCGCGGAGCGTTTCGCCGATCCCCACCAGGATGCCTGTGGTGAATGGGATGGCCAGGCGACCCGCGTCTTGGAGCGTGCGGAGGCGCACGGACGGGACCTTGTCGGGGGATCCGTGGTGCGGCTGGCCTCTGTCCAACAGGCGCGCGGCGCTCTGCTCGAGCATCAACCCCATGGACGGGGCCACGTGCTTGAGCCGGGCCATCTCCTCGTACGACATCACCCCGGGGTTCAAGTGCGGGAGGAGCCCGGTCGCCTCGATCACCCGGATGGCCGCCGCGCGTACGTAGTCCAGGGTGGAGTGATACCCACGTTCCTCGAGCCAGGCCCGGGCCTCCGGGTAGCGGTCCTCCGGACGATCGCCCAGGGTGAACAGCGCTTCCTTGCAGCCGGCCCGGCGGCCGCGCTCGGCGACCTCGACAACCTGCTCCAGCGTCAGGAACGGGGCATCCAGGCGGCGCGGGGGCTTGGCGAAGGTGCAGTAGTGGCAGCGGTCGCGACAGAGCATCGTGAGCGGGATGAACACCTTGCGTGAGTAGGTGACGACGGTTCCCCGACCCGCACGGCGGAGATCCCGGGCCACCCGGAGGAGATCATCCAGGGCAGGGCCGCGAGCCGCCAGGAGGGCGGTGGCCTCGTCCAGAGAAAGCGCCTTCCCGTCGCCG
>DASWKP010000216.1:0-10283 GCA_036396575.1 Longimicrobiales bacterium
CGGAGTGGAGATCCACATGTACGACGTCATCTACAATGCGGTGGATGACATCCGCCTCGCGTTGGAGGGCTTGCTGCGCCCCGAGGAACGGGAGACCATCCTGGGAGCCGCCGAAGTGCGCGATACGTTCCGCATCAGCAAGTTGGGCACCATCGCAGGGTGTTACGTGACCGATGGCGTCATCGCGCGTAGCGGTAGAGCACGGTTGGTGCGCAACGGAGTCGTCGTCTACGACGGCGACATCTCCTCGCTCAAGCGCTTCAAGGACGACGCCCGTGAGGTTCGTGAGGGCTTCGAGTGCGGGATCGGCATCGCCAACTTCAACGACGTGAAGGTCGGTGACCTCATCGAGTGCTACAAGGTGGAGGAGTTCGCCCGGACCCTGGCGGGCACGGCCGAGGGGCGGGGCTAACAGCGCCCGCTCAGGCCCCCACCGATGGTGGTCGCCGTCATCACGTGGGAACTCTCCATTCCGGGGTGCTCGTCCCTCAAGGAGAAGCGGGGGGTGGTCCGCTCCTTGAAGGACCGCCTGTCCAACCGATTCAACGTGTCCGTGGCCGAGACGGGTCGGCACGATGCGCATGCCCGGGCCGAGCTCACGGCCGCACTGGTGGCCACGGACCGGCGTTTCGCCGAATCGGTGCTGGACAGGATGGACCGCTTCGTGGCGTCCCATGGCCGGGCCGTGCTGGCGGGTACCCAACGCACCTTCTACTGACGCGCGCAACTCTCTCGCGATCTGCCCGATGCCCAACCGACGCCAGGCCCGTTTGAACGAACAGCTCAAGCGGGAGATCAGTGACTTGCTGCAGACCTCCCTCCGGGATCCCAGGGTGGGCCCCGTCACGGTCACCGGGGTCCGCGTGAGCCCGGACCTCGACTTTGCCCGCGTCTTCGTGCGCCCGCGGTGCACCGGCGAGGAGCGGGCCGAGGCGCTGGACGCGCTGCAGGCCGCGGCGCCGTTCGTGCGGAGATCTCTGGGGCGCGAGCTCCACTTGCGGCGGATCCCGGAGCTTCGGTTTCTCCTGGACGAGACGTTGGAGACCGCCCAGCGCATCGAGCAGATCCTCGATGACGTGCGGCCTCAGGGGGGCTGGCCGGCGGAACCCGACACGGACGAGGGCGATGGGGAAGGAGCCACGTCGTGACGGAGGGGGTTCCCGAGTTCGGCGGCGTGCTTCTCGTGGACAAGCCTCCCGGACCCACGTCGCACGATGTCGTGGACCGAGCCCGTCGTGTCCTGGGCGTTCGGCGCGTGGGGCACACGGGGACCCTGGACCCCTTCGCTTCGGGCCTCCTCCTGCTGTGCGTGGGTCCCGCCACCCGTCTGTCCGAGTACCTCACGGGTCTGGACAAGGAGTATCGGGCCACGGCTCGCATGGGTGTGGCCACCGATACCGACGACGTGGATGGCGAGGTCGTGGCCCGAGCCGATGACGTGGGCGACCTGGACGGCGCGGCCGTGGAGGCGGCCCTCGAACGCTTCCGGGGGCCCATCGAGCAGCGTCCGCCGGCGTTCTCCGCCAAGAAGGTCGCCGGGGTGGCCGCCCACAGGAGGGCTCGGCGGGGTGAGACGGTCCACCTCGAACCGGTGAGCGTGGACATCCACGAGCTCGAGCTGGAGGATCTTCGCCTTCCGGACGTCCTCCTCCGCGTGCTCTGCTCCAGTGGGACCTATGTGCGGGCGCTCGCCCGGGACCTGGGCGAAGAGCTGGGGGTGGGGGCCCATCTCACCGCACTGCGGCGTACTGCGGTGGGCTCCTTCCGCGTGGAGGACGCGGTGGGCCTCGCGGAGCTGGAGGCGGCTCGCGCGCCGCTCCGGTGGGTCGGACTGCCGGAGGCGCTCGCTCACCTGCCGCGGATGTGCGTGGGCGGGGAGGAAGCCGACCGGCTCACCCACGGACAGCGGATCCAGGTGACCGCGGACCTGCCCGAGGACGGAGGTCCGGTGGCCGTGATCCACGAGGGTCGGTTGGTTGCGGTAGGGGAAGTGGACGGAGGCGAGCTCTGCCCCAGAAAGGTGTTCGCGTGACGGACTGGGCCGTGGACCCGCGGCTCCCGGGAGGCCTGCCCGTCGACGGCCGTGGCGCGGTGGTCACCGTGGGCACGTTCGACGGGGTGCACAGGGGTCACTGGGCCGTGCTCCAGGAGATCTGCCGGCGTGCCGCCAGCACCGGCCGCCGTAGCGTTCTGGTCACGTTCCACCCCCATCCGCTTCGCATCGTGCGGCCCGCCCAGGCGCCCGCCCTCCTGACCACGCCAGTGGAGAAGAAGGAGATCCTCGCCGAGAGCGGCCTGGACTGGGCCGTATTCCTGTCGTTCACTCCGGTCCTGGCGCGGTACGAACCCGAGCGCTTCGTCCGGGAGATCCTGGTGGAACGCATCGGCGTCGAAGAGCTCGTCATCGGGTACGACCACGGTTTTGGGCGGGGCCGGTCGGGTGGCGTGGACACCCTGCGCTCTCTGGGCCGCGAGTTGGGCTTCGTGGTGGACGTGGTCCCACCGATGGAGACGGACGAGGGTCCCATCTCGTCGACCAAGATCCGGCGCGCCCTGGCGGCGGGCGAGGTGGCTCAGGCCCGGGACGGTCTCGGGCGCCCCTACTCGCTCCGGGGGCTCGTGGTCCGCGGCGACGGTCGAGGACGGACCCTGGGGTTCCCGACGGCCAACCTGGCCGTTCCCACCGGGGACAAGCTGATTCCGCTCGAAGGCGTGTACGCCGTGCGGGCCGTACTTCGTTCAGGGGTCTTCCAGGGTGCTTTGCACCTGGGGCCCAGGCCCACGTTCCGGGGGTCTCCGCCCACCGTGGAACTCCACCTGCTCGACTTCGACGGAGACCTCTACGGCGAGCATGTACGCGTGGACTTCATCCGGTATCTGCGGGACGTCCGACCGTTCTCCACGGTCGCGGCGCTGGTCGATCAGATGAAGGAGGACGTGGAGCTGGCCCGGGACGTGCTGGCGGGGGCGCCCTGACGCGCCGGACAGGGGGCCGTGACGGGAGGCTGACTTTACAGTGCGTTGGCGTATATCTAGCTTAAAGGGCTGACATACGGACTCTCGAGCGAGGGTCCACGCGGCTTCCCTTGTAGCGTATGACTCTCGCGGAGGCGACCCGAAGGTGAGCATCGACAAGACCGAAATCATCCAGAAACACCGCCTGAACGACAAGGATGTGGGCAGCGCCCCCGTCCAAGTCGCCCTCCTCACCGCCCGCATCAACGACCTGCGGGACCATTTCGACCGGCACAAGAAGGACCATCACAGCCGGCGCGGACTCCTGAAGATGGTGGGGCGCAGGCGGCGCCTCCTGGAATACCTCAAACGCACGGATGTCGAGCGGTACCGCGCACTGATCGCGGACCTGGGACTCCGTCACTGATGCCACGACGAAAAGCGGCGGTCCGAGCGGTCCGCCGCTTTCTCGTGTCAGCCCCCCAGGCAGGGCGCGCCTTCGGCGGCCCGCCTGTGCGGCACCCCCCTCACCGCCGGGCACGTGACCGGCGGCAGACGCCGGGATCAGCCCGGCGCCCCATCGGGCATCCGACCCGATGCGGACGACCAAACCAGCGGTAGAGACGCGCGAAAACGCGAGTCTGCGGCGAAGCGGAAGACGAAACCAAGAGATGATCCAGAGAATCGAGCGCCAGTTCGCGGGACGACCCCTGAGCCTGGAGATCGGCCGGATGGCCAAGCTGGCTTCCGGGTCCTGCCTGGTGCAGTATGGCGACACCGTGCTCCTGTGTGCGGCCACCGTGCAGCCTCACCCCACGCACCTGCCTTTCTTTCCCCTGACGGTCGAGTACCGCGAAAAGACCTACGCCGCCGGGAAGATCCCAGGGGGCTTCTTCAAGCGTGAGGGCCGGCCCGGCGAGAAGGAGATCCTCGCGGCCCGCCTCACGGACCGGCCTCTGAGGCCGCTGTTCCCCGACGGCTTCATGCACGAGACCCAGGTGGCGTGCTTCATCCTGAGCGCCGACCAGGAGAACGACGCGGACGTGCTGGCCCTGCTCGGTGCTTCAGTGGCGCTGAACATGTCGGAGATCCCGTTCCACGACCTTGTGGCTTCTGTGCGTGTGGGCCGGATCAAGGACACATGGGTCATGAACCCGACCTTCCAGCAGCTCGAGTATTCCGACCTGGACATCGTGGTGGCCGGCTCGGAGGATGCCCTCCTCATGGTGGAGGGAGGGGCGGTGGAGGTGCCCGAGGCGGATATCGTCGAAGCGCTCCAGGTGGCCCACAAGGGCATCCGCGAGCTGATCGGCATCCAGCGGGAGCTCCTGGCGGACATCCACGTGCCGGACATGGCGTGGACGCCCATCGAGCCCGATGCGGCCCTCCAGAGCCGGGTGGAGGAGCTGGCCCAGTCCCGGGTGTCCGAGGCGCTGGACCTGCAGGACAAGCAGGAGCGCAAGCAGGCCATGGCGGCGGTGAAGGAAGACGTGCTCGACCAGCTCAAGGATTCGGACGAGGACTGGAGCGACCACGACAAGGACGTTGGGACGGTCCTGCGGGACATCGAGAAGCGGACCATGCGCCAGCAGATCCTGGATCGCGGCGAGCGCGCTGATGGGCGCCAACTCGATGAGATCCGTCCCATCTCGTGTGAGGTGGGCGTGTTGCCCCGAACCCACGGATCGGCCCTGTTCACGCGAGGCCAGACGCAGGCCCTGGGCGTCGTCACGTTGGGCACGTCCCGGGACGAGCAGCGCATCGACTCGATCGATACGCGGGAAGAGGTGACCAAGTCCTTCATGATGCACTACAACTTCCCGCCCTTCTCGGTGGGCGAGGCGAGGCCATACCGGGGCACGTCCCGGCGGGAGATCGGCCATGGGGCGCTGGCGGAGCGGGCCATCCAGCCGCTGCTGCCGCCCTTCGACGAGTTCCCGTACACGATCCGCGTGGTGAGCGACATCCTCGAGTCCAACGGGTCGTCCTCCATGGCCACCGTGTGTGCCTCCTCCCTGTCCCTCATGGACGCCGGCGTGCCGATCAAGGCCGCCTGCGCCGGAGTGGCCATGGGCCTCATCAAGGAAGGCGACCGCGTCGCGGTCCTCACGGACATCCTGGGCCTCGAAGACGCCCTGGGCGACATGGACTTCAAGGTCGCTGGCACCCGAGAGGGGGTCACCTCCATCCAGATGGACATCAAGATCCAGGGCATGACCGTGGAGATCCTGGAGGAGGCTCTCGATCGTGCCCGCAAGGGCCGCATGCACATCCTGGAGATGATGGACCAGGCGATCGAGGAGCCTCGAAGCGACATCTCCGCGTGGGCCCCCAGGATCACCACCATCCAGATCAACCCCGAGAAGATCGGAGAGATCATCGGCCCCAAGGGCAAGACCATCCGGGCGATCCAGGACGAGTCGGGTGCCCAGATCGACATCGAGGACTCGGGCGTGGTGAAGATCTCGGCCGTGTCCGGCGAGGCGGCCAATCGCGCTCGCGAGATGATCGAGGCCATCGTGCAGGAGCCCGAGGTGGGGCGCATCTACGAGGGTCCGGTGAAGAACACCACCACCTTCGGCGCCTTCATCGAGATCCTCCCCGGCACCGAGGGCCTGTGCCACATCTCCGAGCTCCAGGAGGGCCGGGTGGAAAGGACGGAGGACGTCCTGACGAAGGGCGACATCACCAGGGTGAAGCTCCTGTCCATCGATGAGAAGGGTCGCCTGCGCTTGTCTCGCAAGGCGGCCATCGCCGAGGAGGGAGCGGCAGGCGGGGGGACCCCGGAAGCGGACACGGATTGAGCGTGACCCCGGGCGCGGGGAGGGGGGCTCGTCCCCCGCTCCCCGCGGACGCGGGGTCGGTGGCCGAGACCCTGCTCTCCAACGGAATCCGGATCACTACCGAGCACCTGCCCGGTGTGCGTTCCGTTGCGGTGGGGGTGTGGGTGCGCCAGGGCTCCTCCCACGAGTCGGGCTCCGAGTTGGGCTCCAGCCATCTGCTGGAGCACATGGTGTTCAAGGGCACGGAGCGGCGCACGTCCCGGGAGATCGCCCTGGCGCTGGAGAGCCTGGGTGGCTCCCTCGACGCATACACCGGCCGGGAGCACACCTCCTTCCAGGCCCGCGTCCTCGACGAGCACATGCCTCAGGCCCTGGACGTCCTGGCCGACCTCACGCTCCATCCCCTCCTGCGGGAGGAGGACCTGGCGCTGGAGCGGGACGTGGTGCTGGAGGAGATCGCCACGGTGGAGGACACGCCCGACGATCTGGTCTTCGAACTCCACGGGGAGCGCATGTGGGAGGGGCACGGCTACGGCCACTCCATCCTCGGCACCCGCGAGACCGTGGAGGCAGCCTCGGCCGAGGGGCTCCGGCGCATACAGCGTGACCGGTATCGGGGGGAGAACATCGTCCTGGTCGCGGTGGGCAACGTCGTCCACGAGGATCTGGTGGAACGGGCCGCGAACCACTTCCTGGCGGCGCCGTCCTGTGAGCGCCGGGAGTCGGTGGCGGCGCCCGGTGAGGTGCGCAGGGGCGAGGATCGGGTCGGGCGGGACACGGCCCAGACCCACGTCGTCTTCGGCACGGACCTGGTGCCCCACGCGGATCCCCTGCGGTACCCTCTCGTCCTCCTGTCCTCGGCATTCGGCGGAGGGATGAGCTCCCGCCTCTTCCAGCGCGTGAGAGAGGAGTTGGGCCTGGCCTACTCGGTGTTCTCCTTCCAGTCGTTCTACGCGCTGTCCGGGGTGGGCGGCGTGTACGTGGGCACCCGGCCCGACCGGGAGGAGCAGGCCGTGGACGCCATCCGGGAGGAATATGCCCGTCTGGCCGCGGAGGGCCTGCCGCCGGACGAGCTCGAGCAGACCCGGCAGCAGGTCAAGGGCCAGATCACGCTGTCCCTGGAGTCCACCGGCGCCCGGCTGTACCGGCTGGCCGCGTTCGCGCTCCACGACGAGCCCTACGAGAGCCTGGATGCGCTAATCCGCCGCATCGACGGCGTTACGCGGGACCAGATCGTGGAGGCGGCAGCACGGTACTTCGCGCCCGACCGCCAGTTCGTGCTTCGCCTGGGCCCGGCCGCGTAGCGCGGGGACATCTCGGGCCGGGGGTGCCGAAGGCCCTACCGGTGGGGGATTCCCCGACGTGACGGGACCCACCCCTGCTTTTAAGATTCGACGGCCGCGGCCGGCCGGTCACGGCCTTCCAACACGACCAAAAGCAGAGTTCACGACATGCTCATCGGCGTACCGAAAGAGATCAAGCGCGAGGAGTACCGTGTCGCGGTGACTCCGGCGGGTGTGGAAGCCCTCGTCGGTGCCGGACACCAGGTGATCCTCGAAGGTGGAGCCGGTCTCGGCAGTGGCTTCACCGACGACTTCTATGAGAACGCCGGGGCGGAGATCGTGGCCTCGGTGGATGACGTGTGGGCCCGGGCCGAGATGATCATGAAGGTCAAGGAGCCCATTCCCGTGGAGTGGCCCAGGATCCGGAAGGGCCAGATCCTCTTCACCTACTTCCACTTCGCCGCGGATGAGGCCCTCACGAAGGCGTTCCTGGACACGGGCGCGGTGGCCGTGGCGTACGAGACCGTGGAGCTTCCGTCCGGAGAGCTCCCGCTCCTCACCCCCATGAGCGAGGTGGCGGGGCGCATGTCGGTGCAGGAGGGAGCGAAGTACCTGGAGAAGCACTCGGGCGGCGCGGGGGTCCTCCTGGGAGGCGTGCCCGGCGTACTGCCCGGCAAGGTGGTCATCCTCGGGGGCGGCGTGGTAGGGACCAACGCCGCGAAGATGGCCGCCGGCATGGGGGCTCGGGTGTCCATCCTGGACGTCGACCTGGCCCGGCTCCGGTACCTCGACGACGTGCTTCCGGCCAACGTCAACGTCCTCTACAGCACGCGCTACGCGGTGCGGAAGCAGATCGAGGACGCGGACCTGGTCATCGGCGCGGTGCTGATCCACGGCGCCAAGGCGCCGTACCTGATCACTCGGGATGACTTGAAGAGCATGAAGCCCGGCTCGGTCATCGTGGACGTGGCCGTCGACCAGGGCGGGTGCGTGGAGACCATCAAGCCCACCACCCACGGTGATCCGACCTACGTGGTGGACGGCGTGATCCACTACGCCGTGGCCAACATGCCCGGCGGAGTTCCCCGGACCAGCACGCTGGCCCTGACCAACGCCACGCTGCCCTACGCTCTCGCCCTGGCGGGCAAGGGGTGGAAGCGGGCGTGCAAGGACGACCCCGCGCTCGCCTTGGGGGTGAACGCCGTAGACGGCGTCCTCACGTACGAGGGCGTGGCCGAGGCGTTCGGAATGGAGTGCACGCATATCTCGGGATTCCTGGGCTGACCGGCTCTGGCGGTAGAGGCCCCGCAGGAGGGCTCCCCGCTCGCGGTGGGGAGTCCTCGGCCGGGTCCGCGGGCGGGCGAGACGGCGTGGTGCGCTTCGTGCGACTGCCCCACAATCTCGATCTGCCCCTTCCGGGCCGGGCCACCCCGCACGCCGCGGGCCACGACGTGCGCACCGCCGAAGAGGTCACGCTGGCGCCGGGAGAGATCCGCCTGGCGGCCACCGGGCTGGTCATGGAGTTGCCCGCGGGGATGGAGTGCCAGGTCCGACCCAGGTCGGGTCTTGCCCTCCGGCACGGGATCACCCTGCCGAACAGCCCCGGGACCATCGATCCGGACTACCGGGGCGAGCTCAAGATCATCCTCCAGAACCTGGGATCCGGGCCGGTGACGCTGGCCCGCGGCGAGCGGATCGCCCAACTCGTCTTCGCCCGTTTCTCCGCTCCGGAGATCCTGGAAGTGGAGGAGGCGTCCGGGACGGACCGCGGCGCGGGAGGGTTCGGGAGCACGGGCCGCCGCTGAGCGGCGGCATCATCCTTGCTCAAGCCCTTGCGTGCGTTTACGTTGGCGCGGTCTTCCGCTGGTGGCGGAGAGGGGCCGCGGCCAGGAACGAGCCCCTCGTGGGACCCGGTGCGCGGGTCGCCCGGCTCGCCCCTTCCGACGCAGGACCGATCCCGAACGTGACCTCGAGCTCCCTATCGCGCTGGCTGAACTCCGGACGCTTGGTCCCCGTGAACGACATCGCCGTCGATCTCGGGACCGCGAACACCCTCGTCTACGTGAAGGGCGAGGGCATCGTGCTGAACGAGCCCTCGGTCGTGGCCCGGAACAAAGGGTCCAACAAGATCATGGGAATCGGCCTGGAGGCGAAGCGGATGTTGGGGCGCACGCCGGAGGGCATCGAGGCGGTGCGGCCTCTGAAGGATGGCGTGATCGCCGACGTCGACGTAACCGAGATGATGCTTCGCCACTTCCTCAAGCAGGTCACCGCCAAGCGCATCTTCCGGATCAAGCCCAGGGTCGTCGTGGGCGTGCCGTCGGGCATCACCGAGCTCGAGCGCCGGGCGGTCCGCTCCAGCGCCATGGCCGCCGGGGCGAAGGCGGTCTACATGGTAGCCGAGCCCATGGCGGCGGCCATCGGCGTGGGGCTCCCCGTGGAGACACCGACGGGGAACATGGTCATCGACATCGGCGGCGGCACGACGGAGATCGCGGTGATCGCCCTGAGTGGCATCGTGTCCAACACCTCCATCCGGGTCGGCGGCGACGAGCTGGACGCCGCCATCGTCACCTTCCTGCGCAAGAACTACAATCTCCTCATCGGAGAGCCCACCGCGGAAGCCGTCAAGATCCAGATCGGCTCCTCCTTCGACTTCGGCGAGGAGCGGGAGATGGACGTCAAGGGCCGGGATCTGGTGAGCGGCATCCCCAAGACCGTGAGAGTCCACTCCCAGGAGATCCGGGAGTGCATCCAGGAGCCCATCCAGGCCATCGTGGAGGCCGTCCGCCGGGCCCTGGAGATCACGCCTCCCGAGTTGGCGTCGGACATCGTTGACCGGGGGATCGTCATGACCGGGGGAGGCGCCCTGATCCGCGGGCTGGACCGCCTGCTCCAACATGAGACCAACCTCCCCATCCACGTGGACGAGGAGCCCCTTACCTGCGTGGTTCGGGGCGCCGGCCGCATCCTGGACGATCTCCACAAGTACCGGGTCGTCCTGGCCACGTGATTTCCCGGGGGCGCCCTCGTTCCGGTTCGTCCGGGGCCGGGACGGGACACGAGTGTCCTGTCGCAGAAGTTCGGTGAGCACCGAGGGCGCCGAGGCGCCGCCCTGGCGAGGCGCGACGACGAGGAATAGCACCGCTATGGGGCACCCGCGCCGCAGGCGTGGGTCGAGAAGCAACGCCGCCGGGGCGGATGCATCGGCGCTCGAATACCAATCGTTCATCTGTTACAGGTCACGGGGCCAATCTGGCCG
>DASWKP010000217.1:0-3076 GCA_036396575.1 Longimicrobiales bacterium
TCGGCGCCCTCGGTGCTCACCGAACTTCTGGGACAGGACACTAGCCCCGAGCCACGACCTCCCTTCGCCGAGACCGACCAAGCCATGGCCAACCGCACCGCCACCTTCGACACCAACCACGGCAGCTTCGTGGTGGAGCTCTTCGAGGACACCGCGCCGAAGACCGCCGGCAACTTCATCGAGTTGACCGAGAAGGGCTACTACGACGGCATCATCTTCCACCGGATCATCGACGGCTTCATGCTCCAGGGCGGCGACCCGACGGGGACCGGCAGCGGCGGGCCCGGCTACACCATCCCCGATGAGTTCGGCGAGGGGCTCCGGCACGACGCCGAAGGCGTCCTGTCCATGGCCAACGCCGGCCCCAACACCGGCGGCTCCCAGTTCTTCATCACCCTGGCCGCGACCCCCTGGCTGGACGGGAAGCACGCCATCTTCGGCAAGGTGGTGGATGGCATGGACGTGGTGCGGACCATCGGCTCGGTGAAGACCGGGGCCGGCAACCGGCCCGTGGAAAAGGTCGTCATGGAGTCGGTGGCCATCTCGGGGGAGTGACGCCCTCCGGGCCCGTCCTCCACTACGACCGGACGTGCCGGCTGTGCGTGAGGGTGGCCTCGGCGGTACGGCGCCTCGACGGGAGGGGCCGACTCCACCTGGTGGCCTCGGTTCCGGGAGAGGCGACGGAAAAGGGCCCGGAACCCGGCGGGGAAGGCACGGGGGAAATCGTGGGTCGGCTGCTGGCCCACACCATGGTCGTCGTGACCCCGGACGGGAGGATCCTGGAGCGGGGCGAGGCGGTGCGGGCCGTGGTGGTGGCGCTGCCGTCGATCTCCTGGCTGGGAGTCCTGTGGCGCGTGCCCGGGGGGCCCCGGGCGATCGACGCCATCTACCGCGTGGTGGCCCGAAACCGGCACCGGCTGGGGTGCTCCGGGGAAGCGTGCGCGCTCCGGCAAGAACGGAGCCATTGAAGCGTCCAAGGTAGGGAACCCGGGAACGCTGCCCTCCCCCTCATCCGTGGAGAACGAGGCGAGCCGCGCCCGGCCGTCTACGCTGTGGCCATCGGGAGCAACGCCGCCATGTTCACGGTGGTGGACGACGTCCTGCTGACCCTCCGCCGCTCCGAACGAGCGCGTCCGGGGCGGCCTCCCGTCGGGAGTCGTCCGCGCTCCTCGCACGTCCGGGGCGGCCTCTCGTCGGGAAGGCACTCGGCCGGGGGGAAGGGCGATGACGAGGCCGGCGTGGTCGCTGGCCGGGGTCACCCTACCCCAACGTCACCGCAATCCTGGTCTCATCGTCCAGAGTCAACAACGTCCACCGGCTCGTCGTCTCACACACGGTGCAGAAGACGTAGTCGCTGTCCAGCACCTCCAGCTCCGTGACGTTTCCGCACGCCTGGCACGTGGCGGTCATGGTCTTGAAGCGACCGTCGTTCAGGTGGCTACGGGCAAGGCGCACGCCCATGACGATTCCGGGGGACCCGGTGAGGGGGCACGCTCCCTCGGTGCAGGCCTCCCCGAAGTCCAGACACACGAACTCGGCGCCGTCGGGGAGGTTGGCCTGCCCGTCGTGCGGCGGAGCCTCGCTGACGGTGAGCCGCACTTTGTGGGCGCACCCGGGACAGAAGACCGTGTGGACCTTAGTCATGGTGCCCTCCCTGGGGCTTGGCCGGGCGGCTCCCGTCGGGCCTGGCCTCCTCCTTCTGGAGCATGCGCTCCAGGTTCCTCTTCATCTGCTCGGTGGGCACGTCGAACAGGGGGCACATGTCCCCGGTGCACGACTCACCGAACTCCAGGCAGACGAGATCCGAGGGGTCGTGGGTGTCCGGCTCGCCGGTGTCCGACGCTCCGATCTTCACCATGACGCGGACGTTCCGGTCGCAGGCGGAGCAGTATGCCGTTCTGACCTCCATGATCCCCTCCTTGTTGCTGCCGTCATCCGCGTGACCAACCCTCCGGGCCCGTCGCCGGAGACCCTTACGATTCGGGCTCGACTCATCCCCTGTGGGCGACGCGTACCTCGCGACCCGCGGCGGCCAGGACCCGCTCGCAGGCCTCCGGAGCCATGCCGAAGACCGCGGTCGCCGCGGCGTCAGCGGCCAGACACGTAGGCGCCTCCGCGGTGAGCGTATGCTGCCGGCTCGACCTGGGCGCACCGTCCGTGGGATCGAGGAGGTGATGATACCGGCGTCCCTCGTGCCGGAAGTAGCGCAGGTAGTCCCCGGACGTGGCCACCGCGCCGTCGCTCAGGCGGAGCGTGGCCGCCAGGCGGGACGGGTCGGCGGGGTGGCGCACGCCGATCTCCCACGGGTCGCCGTCTTCCGAGTGACCCAGCGCCACGAGGTCGCCTCCCACGTTCACGAGGGCGTGGAAGACGCCCTGGTCCCGGAGCGCCCGGGCCGCCGCGTCCACTCCGTAGCCCTTGGCGATGCCCCCCAGGTCCAGCGAGACGGCCGGGTCGTGGAACCGCACGCGGGGCACGGTGCCCCCGGTCTCCACCTCGAGGTGGCGCCACAAGCCCAGTCCGGCCCAGCGGCGCACGTCGGCGTCGTCGGGTGGAGCGATCCGATGTTCCACGTCCCAGAGGCGCACGGCCCGCCCGAGGCAGGGGTCGAAGGCGCCACCGCTGCGCGCTGCCCACACCAGGCTCTCCCGGAGCACGTCGGCCGTCTCCGAGGAGATGGCCACGGCGCGGCCCGACGCCAGAAGGTTGGCCCGGCCCACGTCCGAGTCGTCCCGAAACCGGGTCATGAGCCCCTCCACGCGACGCAGCTCGTCCACCGCGGCGTCCAGGGCCCGGTGGGCAAAGCCCTCGTGGCGGTGCACCACCGCCAACTCCGCCACGGTGCCCATGACCGGCACGCTCCGCCGCACCACCCTCGCGCGCCCGCGTAGGGGCGAGGGAACCACCGCCACGGCGAACGTGCCCAGCCCCAGGGCGAGGAAACTCCGTCTGTCGGGCAGCTTCGAACGGGTCATCGTCTCATCTCCGAGCGTTCTCCAGGGCCTCCGGCAAGCTCGTCGAGCTCGGGGGCCAGATCGTCCAGCGCGCAACCGTCTCCGTCCACGCAGTCCCCGCA
>DASWKP010000218.1:0-2460 GCA_036396575.1 Longimicrobiales bacterium
AGGCTCCTCGCAACAAGGCCGCGTCGGGCTGAGTCGCATGGCTCCCGTGTCCCGGCGCACCGTCATCCTGTCGGCCGCGGCCCTGGCCGTGGTGGGCATCGCGCTCATCCTTCGGTCCGGCCCTCTATCCGTGGGTGCGGACAGCGCGGTGGCCGTCTCCGGCGGGGTGCCTACCATGGGCACGCCGGTGGCTCCCGCCGACCTCCCTCCCGCCGACGTCGCGGGCTTCGAAGCCCGGCTCGCCACCCTGCGCGCCCACGTTGAGGCCAATCCCGACAACGGGGACCTCGTGCTCGACCTGGCCCAGCTTCTGGCCGCCGGACACCGCATGGACGAGGCCGTTCCGCTCTACCGGCGAGCCCTCGATCTGGGCATCAGCGACCCGGACGCCCGGGCCCAGGTGCGGGACGCCCTGTCGGCGCTGGACGCGGGAGGGGGCTGACGGCGTTGCCTGGCGTGGCCGGGCGTCGGTACCGTGCCCCATGACCGGACTACCCACCCGAGACGTGGCCGAGATCGTCGGTCTGCCTGCCGGCCGCGTCCGGGTCCTCGCCCGGAGCGGCGTGTTGGCCGCCGGCCGGAACAACCGGGGCCACTACCGCTTCGGATTCCAGGATCTCGTGGTGCTCCGGGCCGCCCGGGCTCTTCTGGACCTGGGGCTCCCGTTCGGTCGGATCCGACGAGGTCTAGCCAGCCTGAGGGAGCAGCTCCCTTCGGGTCGCTCCCTGGGTTCCGTGGCGCTCCTCGCGGAGGGAGACCGCGTGGTGGTCCACGAAGGCGACGCATCGTGGGAGCCCGAGACCGGCCAGACCACCCTGGACTTCACCGTGGCGGACCTGGCCGTGCGCACCGAGCCCGTGGCCCGGCGTGAGCTGGAGCGCCACCTGGAGCGGGAGGAGCTGAGCGCCGACGAGTGGTTCGACCTGGGCCACGACCTGGAGGCGGTCTCCCCCGCCGAGGCCAGGCGGGCATACGGGGCTGCTCTGCGCTCGAACCCCCGCCACTCGGAGGCGTTGCTCAACCTGGGCCGGCTGAGGCACGAGGACGGCGCCCTGGCCGAGGCGGAGGAGCTCTACCGGCGGGCCTTGGAGGCTGAGCCGTGCGCCCCCCTGGGCTGGTTCAACCTCGGCGTGGCCCTGGAGGACCAGGGCCGCATCGACGCGGCCATGGCCGCGTACCAACAGGCCGTGCGGTGCGACGCCAGCCACGCCGAGGCGCATTTCAACCTGTCCCGCCTGTGCGAGCGTTCGGGGGACGTCACCGCGGCCGTGCGGCATCTGTCGGCGTACAAACGGTTGCTGGAGGGGGCTTGATGCGACGCCGTTCCTACCTGATCGTGATGGTTGCCGGCACACTCTCCGGGTGCGCGTCGACTGGCGCGCGCACGTCCGAGTGCCGCTCCGCTTTGCCACCGGACGATCGTCTGCTGGCGGAAGTGGTGGACTCGGTCCGGCTGCAGGCGGGGGTCCGGGATCTGTGGTCTCCTCCGAACGGGTTGGTTCTGGCGCGCGTCCACTACGATTCGGTGGGCGCCCTCGACGGGGTCACGGTCCTGACCGAGTCGATGCCCGAGGCGGCACGCTCGGCGCTCGATCGCCTCCTGACCGGGGCCGCGAAGCCGAACGCGGATCCGAACGAGACCGTGCATGTGTTCGTCGGCGATCCATCGGGCCCCGCCGTCCGGCGCGTGCCGAGGTTCGCGGCCTGCGCACCCGTCCTTCTCCACCGGAACCAGATCGAGTTGGCGGTCCAGGCCGAGGCCGCGGCTCTACGGCTGACGCGACCGCTGCGGGTCGTTGTCCAGGTACAGGTCGACACCGGAGGCTCGGCGGGGGAGGTCCGCATCGACCGGTCGTCCGGAGACGCGCGGGCCGACGCGGCGGCCCATGCCATCATGTCCGGCGCGTCCTTCACGCCGGCGGCCATCGAAGGCATCCCCGTGGCCGTGTGGATCAGCCTACCGGTGACCTTCCAGGCCAGGGACCCACGGAGCGGCTGACGTCGGACCCTTGACATAACCGCGTCCGGAGGGGCATGATGGCTCCGGACCATAAGGTCGAATTTGCCCGATCTCTGCGGTTGCTGGTCGCGGCCGTCACGTTTCGGGCGTTCGGTTCGTTTGTCGTGCGGTTGATGGTAGCTGGCACCAGCGGCATTGCAGCCGTGATCTTCCCATTGTGCTGAAGGGCACCAATTGAGACCCTCTCTCGTCCGAATCCCACCAAAATACCAGTACCCCCCAGGCGGAGCGCGTATGTGTCTCCCGTCCGCCCGGGTTATCGGTCATCCGCTCCGAGCCCCGCTGGGCACACACGCCCGGCGTGAGCGGAACCGATGTTCAGTTTCATCGCGGAGACAGCCAACCCACCACGGAGGTTCCCATGAAGAGTAGCAAGGTTCGAACGAACCTGCTTGGAGCCCGCTCCGTCCTGTTCGCCACCGCGCTGTTGACGGCGGGTC
>DASWKP010000219.1:0-6352 GCA_036396575.1 Longimicrobiales bacterium
ACGACGGCACGCTGTGGGTTCAGGACCACGGCCACCGGGCGATCATCGGCATCTCCCCGGACGGTGGGGAGGTGGCCCGACATCCAATGATGGTGCTCGGCTTCGCGTACATGTGGAACGCCGTGCTGGACGACCACGGCCGGATCTGGCAGGAATGGGGCCATTCGGAGCTGCGCAGCGGACCGCCGGAGCCGGGAATGCGGGAGGGGTCAAGCCGCCGGTACCTGAAGTCGTACGATCCGGAAATCGGGAGCTACGACTCCGTCTCCGTCGGTGAAGTCACGACGCGGTCGTACACGGTGAGCATCGGCGAGGGCTACGCGCTCTTCGGCCCACCCTTCCAGCCGGGTACGCTGACGGCGGTGGACCCCGCCGGCGGCTTCTGGATCGCCTGGACCGGGCGGTACCGCGTGGCCCGTCTCGACCAGAGCGGTGACACGGTCCTGGTCGTCGACGTGGCGGCGGAGGGGCCTCCCATCACGTCCGCCGACCGCGACGGTCTCGCTGCGCGTTACCAGCGCCTGGGCGAGGCGCAGGCCAACCGGGTCGCCTCGGCGATGCTGGAGTTCCTCCCGGAGCGGAAGCCCGTTCTGGAGCAGATCTTCGTGGACGAGGGGAGCCGGCTCTGGGTCCGGCGCGCCCTCCCCGTCGGCGAGCGCATCGTCTACGACGTATTCGACGCCGAAGGGGAGCACATCGTCTCGGTGCGCCCGACCTTCCGCCCGTCGACGTACTTCCGGCCCGTGATTCGGGAAGGGTCGCTCTTCACCCTGGTCGCGGACGAGCTGGACGTGCCCTTCGTCGTGCGCGCTCCGCTCCCGTTCGTCGACCGGCCCCTGCCCCTACCCTGAGGCGGGCCGTGGTGGCCCCCGGGTAGGGCGAAGGCCGTCGAGGAGGGCTTCCAGCCCCTCCATGGCTCGCCGGACGACGTCACGGTCTCCGGAGCACTTCGACAGGGATGCCAGGCCCTCCAGCGTGCCGACGAGGATCAGGGCGGCGGCGCCGGCGTCCACGTCGATCCGGACGCGTCCCCGCTCCTGGCCGGCGACCAGGGCACGGGCCAGCCCCGCCCGCCAGTCGTCCATCACTGACGCCAGCCGGGACCGGAAGCCCTCGTCCAGTTGAGCCATCTCCTGGACCAGGTTGTTGAGAGGACACCCGCACCGGATGGACTCCTCCGTGGCCTCGCTGACCACCCTGCGAGCGGACGCGGCGATGGCGTCCAGGGGGTCCGGGGCCCCGTCGACGTCCTGAAGCCAGCGGCGGAGGATCCACGGGCGGATGACCTCGTCCACCACGGCGTAGCCCAGCGCCCGCTTGTCGGCAAAGTGGTGGTAGAGCGCGCCCTTGGTGACGCCGGTGCCTTCGAGAATGGCGTCCAACCGCGCCCGGTGATAGCCGTTGCGGTAGATCTCCCAGAAGGCGGACCCAACGAGCTTCTTCCTCGTTCCCGCAGCGTCTCGTGAGCGCATGTGTTCGTCGGTGTGTCGGGAATGGGCGACCCGCGTGGGGTGGATACCAACCAGTATGTATGGCTGTTGGGTCCACGGTCAACGGGTCCCTTTGCTGGACAGGGAAAGGGATAATCCCCACAGGGCGTTCCACCGACTCCCCACAGACCGTCCGCGGCCGGCTCCGCAAGTTGAGAGAGGTCGAAGGTGGTCCGGCCGGTCCCGCCTCGCCACGGGGCTTCTCGCAGGGAGACTCATGACGACCACGCTACGACGGGTCGCTCCGGTGCCCCTGGCCCAACGCGCGAGCCTCCTCGGCACGGAGGAGGCGTTCAAGCTCGCGGCCCTGATCCGCAACGTCGAAGAGGACGGGCAGCGCGTCCTGCGCTGCAATCTGGGGCAGCCCGACTTCCCGCTCCCCCGGCACATCGGCAGGGCCGTGCAACAGGCGATTGAGGACGGCCTCACCACGTACTGCGACGCCCAGGGCCTGCTCGAGTTGCGCGAGGCGGTGGCCCGTCGCGTCGGCGCCGACCGGGGCCTGGACGTCGACCCGGATCGCGTCGTCATCTATCCCGGCGCCCGAGCGCCCATCGGCTTCGCGCAGCAGACGTACGTGGATCCCGGGGACGAGGTGATCTACCCCAGCCCGGGCTACCCTCTCTTCGAGTCCTTCGTGACGTACGTAGGCGGGCGGCCGGTGCCGTTGCCCCTTCGCAAGGAGAAGGGGTTCACGTTCACCCGGGAGGACCTGGAAGAGCGCATCAGCGAGAGGACCCGCCTGCTCTACCTGAATTTCCCCTCCAACCCAACGGGGGGGGTGGCCTCGCCCGAGCAGCTCGAAGCCCTCGCCGGGGCGATCCTGGAGCGCTTGCCGGAGCGCGGCCGCGTCTACTCGGACGAATCGTACGAGGCGATCGTCTTCGACGGTCTCGAGCACCATTCCATCGCCTCGCTGCCGGGCATGGAGGAGCGCACGATCATCGTCTCGGGCGTGAGCAAGACATACTCGTGGACGGGAGGCCGCATCGGGTGGGGCGTGTATCCCACGGTGGAGGAGGCCCTCGCCCACCGGAACCTGAACATCAACTACATCGCCTCCTGCCCCCCGTACAACCAAGTGGGGGCCCGCGTCGCTCTGGAGAGCCCGGACAGCGCCCCGGCGGTGCGCCGGATGGTGGACTCCTTCCAGCGCCGCCGGGATCGCGCGGTGGAGTTGCTCAACCAGGTGGAGGGGGTGTCCTGCCTGAAGCCTCAGGGGGCGTTCTACGTCTTTCCGGACGTCGGCGGACCGCTGGAGCGTCTGGGCGCCATTCAGGCGTGGGAGGCGCTCCCCCCGGGCGTTCGGGAGCGGAGCAGCCCGGCGACGCTTTTCATGCTCTTCCTCCTCTTCCGATACGGCGTGGCCACGATGGACCGGAGGTCCTTCGGGGTTCTGGGAAGCGAGGGCGAGCACTTCCTCCGCATCTCCGTGGCCACGGCGCTGGAGGACCTCGAGGAGGCGGTGGAGCGGATCGGTCGGGCCGGCCGGGATCCCGATGGATTCCAGGCCTTCGTCGCCGGCGGACGCCACCTGACCCTGTGAGCCTCTGAGGCCGGACGCCGCCGAACACCGACAACAACGACCGGGCCCCACGCGGGTCCGGCCAACGTGGAGAGCCCATGAGCGCCGGATTCGGACCCCGTCGCGGAGTCGACATCGACATCACCGAGCGGGGGATTCCGGACCTCTCGGCCGCCGCGCGGGATCGCTGGGAGGCCTTCGACCAGGTCTACCGCTCTCTGTGCGCCATCCTCTTCAACTACGCCCCCCTGAGCGGGCACCCCGGTGGGTCCATCTCGTCGGGGCGCTTCGTGGCCACGCTGCTGTTCGGCGGCATGGACTACGACGTGGCCCGGCCGGACCGGAGCGACGCGGATCAGGTCGTGTACGCGGCGGGCCACAAGGCCCTGGGCCTGTACGCCATGTGGGCGCTTCGGGACGAGATCGCTCGCCTCGGAGCCCCGGACCTCCTCCCCTCGGATCCGGCCGAACGCCTGCGCCTCGAGGATCTTCTGGGCTTCCGCCGCAACCCCACCAACCGGACTCCCCTGTACCTGGAGTTCGGCGCCAAGGCGCTGGACGGCCACCCCACGCCCGCCACGCCCTTCGTGCCGGTGGCCACGGGCGCCTCCGGCGTGGGGATGGCGTCGTCCGTCGGTCTGGCCATCGCCATGGCCGACACGTTCGGGGTGGGCGGCCCGCGCATCCACATCGTGGAAGGCGAGGGAGGGCTCACGCCCGGGCGGGTGTCCGAAGCCCTCGCCGCGGCGGGAACGGCGTCCCTCGGCAACGCCGTGGTCCACCTGGACTGGAACCAGTCCTCCATCGACTCGGACCGGGTGTGCCGGGAGGGTGACGTGCCCGGCGACTACGTGCAGTGGACGCCCGGTGAACTGTTCTTCCTCCACGACTGGAACGTGATCCACGTGCCCGACGGCACGGACTTCGCCCAGATCCTGGCGGCGCAGGCGCTGGCGCGGGAGCTGGACACGGGCCAGCCCACGGCCATCGTCTACCGCACCACCAAGGGGTGGCGCTACGGCATCGAGGGCAGGAAGTCCCACGGGGGGGGACACGCGCTGTGCTCCGCCGAGTTCTTCCAGTCGCTGGTCCCCCTGCTGGCGCCGGGCCCGGAAGGGCTCCCCTCCTGTCCGCCCCACGACACGCGTTGCCGGAGCGGGTCGGACCACGCGCAGGTGGAGCGCTGCTACTGGACCGCTCTCCAGCACGTGCGGGCGGCCCTGGCGGGGCAAACGCCGGTCGTGGAGGCCCTGGCGGGCGACCTCCGTCGGGCCGTGGAGCGGCTGGATGCCTCGGGCCGCCGGCCGAGGTCGGACGCCCCCGACGTGGGGGCGGCCTTCAGGAGCGCCGAGGGGGCCGTGGACGCGCCGCCGCCGGACGGCTTGGCCCTGGAGCCGGGGTCCAGCGTACCGCTCCGCACCCAGCTCGGGCGCGTGCTGGGCCACCTGAACCGCGCGAGCGGCGGGGCTGTCATCGTGGCCGCCGCCGACCTGCTCGACTCCACCGCCGTCTCGGACGGGGCCGCGGGCTTTCCGAAGGGCTATTTCAACGCCCACGCGAACCCGGGCTCACGGACGCTGTCGGCCGGCGGCATCGCCGAGGACGCCATGTGCGGCATCCTGTCCGGACTGTCCAGCTTCGGGCGCCATATCGGCGTCGGGTCGTCGTACGGTGCCTTCATCGCGCCTCTGGGGCACATCTCAGCCCGCCTGCACGCCATCGGTTGCCAGGCGCGCGAAGCGGTGCGGGGGGAGCCCTACCGTCCGTTCGTGTTGGTGTGCGGCCACGCGGGCCTCAAGACCGGGGAGGATGGGCCCACCCACGCCGATCCCCAGGCGCTTCAGCTCCTGCAGGAGAACTTCGCGCCCGGGACGATGATCACGCTGACGCCCTGGGAGCCCTCGGAGATCTGGTACCTGGTGGCGGCGGGGCTGGCGGCCCGACCGGCCGTCCTTGCGCCGTTCGTGACCCGTCCGTCCGAGCCGGTCCTGGACCGTGAGGGGCTCGGCCTGGCCCCGGCCCGTGACGCCGCTCGGGGGGTCTACCTCCTGCGGGCCGCCCGGGGCGAGCGCCACGGCACCGTGGTGCTCCAGGGCTCCGGCGTGACCTACGCCTTCGTCCGGGAGACGCTCCCCCTGCTGGAGCGCGAGGGGATCGACGTGGACGTCTTCCACGTCTCCAGCGTGGAGCTGTTCGACACTCTGGACGAAGCGACCCGCCGGGAGGTCTTTCCCGAGGAGCGCGCCCTGGAGGCCATGGGCGTCACGGGCTTCACGCTGCCCACGCTGTACCGCTGGGTCCGCTCCGACCGGGGCCTGCGGCACTCCGTCTTCCCCTTCCGGCGGGGCCACTACCTGGGGAGCGGGCCCGGCCCCGAGGTCATCCACGAGGCGGGGCTGGACGGTGAAGGCCAGCTTCGGGCCGTCACGGCCTACGTGAACGAGCTGGCGCGCATCCCGGCGGGCGTGGGGGGCTGAGACATCTGAGCCCACGCGCGACGGCTCCCCCGGTCAGCCTCCCGACAGGTCGCCGACGCCCAGCACCTCCCGGTGGAAACGCTCCTGGGCGGGGTCCATGCTGGTGATGGACATGCGGCGCGCGTCCTCCAGCCGGTAGTGGCAGTTCGAGCAGAGCCCCCGGCGAGGACGGGTGCCGAGGTCCGGCGCCACGGGGGCGGACCTTCCCGCTCGCGCGTAGGCGTCCCGCGTCCGGTCCAGGACCTCCGTAAGGACCCTGTGCGCCAGAGCGAGGTTGTGCTCGGGCCCGGCGTCGGTGGTGATCGTCAGGAGCCTCCGGGCGTCCCCAAGCAGGTTGGTCACCGAGTCCGAGGACGGCGCGCCGAGCGCGCCGAGGGCCCGCTCCGCCGCCGACAGGTAGGCGTCGGCGGACCGGTGGCGTTGGGCGGAGCCTTCGGCCCACCACCCGAGGATGGTCGCGTATTCGGGGGTGTGGCAGCCCGTACATGACACCGACGATCCCACCACGGCCTGGCTCACGCCGTCGTTTCGCGGCGTGGCCACGTGGCAGGACCGGCACGTGAGGCCGTCCAGGAACTTCTGACTCGGAAACGCCTGCAGATCCGGGAGCACACCAATGACCAGGCGCTGCTCCAGCTCGTGTATGTCGGTGTGGCAACCCGCGCACATGGAGGACCCGGCCCACTCCGGGGACAGGTCCACGCCGTGCACCTGGGCATGACAGTGGGCGCAGTCGAGGACCACCGCCGAGCTCATGGCCACGATGTGGTGATCGCCGCTGGTGTGGCAGGTGGTGCATCCCACTCCCGTATGTGTGGGGTGGAGGTCCCGTCCGATCCCGGCCGCCGTGATCCGCGTCC
>DASWKP010000220.1:0-17585 GCA_036396575.1 Longimicrobiales bacterium
CGCGCGCCGAAGGACGGGCGCCGGCAGGCCGTGGCCCTGGCGCGGGGCTTCTGGCGCTGGGCGTTCCGGACTCCCGCGGGGCGGGACACCTACGAACGCCTGTGGGCGGGAGTCGCCGGATGGCTCCTGGCGGAGCAGCCCCTGGCCCGGGGCCCGGGGCTCCGGCCCCAGGACCCGGTGGTCGGCAGGGGCGAGGCGGTCGTGTGGGGCGCCGCGGGGCACGCCGGGGCCACCGTCGAGCTCACGGTGCTCCCGGACGGCGCCGCCCCGGCGGGCCTGACACGAGCCACGGGGAGTGCCCCGGCGCTGGACACGACCGTCACCGTGCCCGAGGGCGGCCGCTTCCGGACACCGGCCCTCCCCCCCGGGGCCTATCGGTACCGGGCCCGCATCGGCGACGGCGGGGCCGAGGTCGAGACCGACGGGCGCTTCGATGTCGAGGCCTATACGGACGAGCTGCTCCATCAGCCGATGACGGGGCTCGACACCGCGGGAGACCATGGCGCCGCGGGGGTGGGCTCGCCCGCTCCGGGCTTTCCATTGAGAACGCACCCGCTACCCTATCTGGTGCTCCTGGCTCTCCTGTGCGCCGAGTGGATCGGCCGCCGGCGCCGGGGCCTGCGCTGACACCCGGAACCTCATCGCCGCAGAGCTTCCCAACATGGCACGCCTGTTCAAGAAGAAGGAAGAAAAGACACGGTCCATCTGGCGTCGCGCGGTGGATCTGGCGCTCACGGACGTCCGCGTCCTCGCGGGCGGCGTCGACGACGAGTCGCTGGAGCAGCTCGAGGAGCGCCTCCTGGCGGCGGACTTCGGCGTGCGCGCTACGCTCCGGCTGGTCGGCCGGGTGGAGGACCTGTCCCGGCGGGGCAAGGTCCGGAGTGGAGGCGACTTCCGGGAAGCGCTCCGCGCCGAGGTGTCCCGCATCCTGGAGCCGGCCGCGGACGCCTACCTGGACGCGGCGGACTCGGGTCCCACGGTCTACCTCGTGGTGGGCGTCAACGGAGTCGGGAAGACCACCACGATCGCCAAGCTGGCCCACTGGCTCAAAGCGGACGGCAGGAGCGTCCTGATGGCCGCCGCCGACACCTACCGGGCGGGCGCCGTGGCGCAGCTCGAGCAGTGGGCCAACCTCATCGGCGTGGACTTCGTGCGGGGGCAGAAGGGAGGCGACCCGGCCGCGGTCGCGTTCGACGCCATCGACAAGGCGGAGTCGCGATCCCTGGACGTGGTCCTCATCGACACGGCGGGGCGCCTGCACACGAACAGCAACCTCATGGAGGAGCTGCGCAAGGTGGACCGCGTGGTGCGGCGCAGGCTGCCGGGGGCGCCCCACGAGACCCTCATCGTCCTGGACGCCACCCTGGGCCAGAACGCCCTGAACCAGGTCCGCGCCTTCGACGAGGTCGTGCCGCTCACGGGGATCATCCTCGCCAAGATGGACTCCACCGCCCGCGGCGGGGTGGTGGTGGCGCTCCAGGAGGAGTTCGGCCTCCCGGTGAAGCTCGTGGGTCGCGGAGAGGGCCTGGGAGACCTGGCCCTGTTCGACGCCGGGCAGTTCCTGGCAGGGGTCTTCGAGGGTTGACGAAGCACCCATGTCCTTCTCGAAGCTCGACCAGCCCGTCCAGTTCCTCAAAGGCGTAGGTCCGCGCTGGGCCGAGGCCCTGGGGAGCATGCGCATCCTGACGGTCCGGGACCTCCTGTACCACGTTCCCCGGCGCTACGACGACGCCAGCACGATCCAGCCCATCGCCGCTCTCGAGGTGGGCATGGACGCCACCGCCGTGGGGACGATCCGCACCAAAGGCGTGGTCCCCACGCGCAAGGGCCTCAGGATCTTCCAGGCCGTGCTCCAGGACGACAGCGGCATGATCACGTGCGCGTGGCCGGGGCAGCCATGGCTGGACCGCAAGCTCCGCCAGGGAGACGTCGTGCTGGTCACCGGGCCCGTGCGCTTCTTCCACGGCCGCCAGATCCAGCCCCGCGAGTTCACCCTCCTGGCGCGGTCCCGGGACGGGAAGGCGACCCTGGAGCGCGCCGAGGGCACGATCTTCGTGGCCTACCCGGCCAGCGAGCACGTCCCCCAATGGGTGCTCCGGGGCATCTTCGAGAAGAACCTGGACGCCCTCCTCCCCCTGGTCGACGCGGAGGAGTACCTGCCCCCGGACGCGCTACGGGATCTGGGCTTGCCCCGCCTCCGCGAGGCCCTGGGCGAGCTGCATCGTCCCACCTCCCTCGCCGGCGCCGAGCGCGGGCGCCGCCGCCTGGCCTTCGACGAGCTCTTCTTCCTTCAGCTCGTGCAGGCCCAGGCCCGCCACAGGGCCGCCCTCGCCCGTCCCGGCATCCGGCACCGGCGCACCAACGAGTTCATCCGACCCCTCCACGAAGCCCTCCCTTTCGAGCTGACCGGTGCCCAGGCCCGCGTGCTCCGGGAGATCTTCCAGGACATGACGTCGGCCCGGCGCATGAGCCGCCTCCTCCAGGGAGACGTGGGGTCGGGCAAGACCGTGGTCGCCCTTTTCAGCATGCTCCTGGCGGCGGAGGGGGGCCACCAGGCGGCCCTCATGGCCCCCACGGAGATCCTGGCCGAGCAGCACGCCGGACGGCTGCGCCGTCTGGTGGGTCCCCTGGACGTGGAGGTGGCCCTCCTGACCGGGCGGCTGGGAGCCGTCGGGCGCCGGGAGGTCGGGGAGGGGCTGGCGTCGGGAGCCGTGCGCCTCGTCGTGGGCACGCACGCCCTCATCCAGGAAGGCGTGACGTTCCGGGACCTGGGCCTGGTGGTGGTGGACGAGCAGCACCGCTTCGGCGTGCGCCAGCGCATGGCGCTGGGGGAGGCGGACAGCAACCCGGACGTTCTGGTCATGTCGGCCACGCCCATCCCCCGCTCCCTCGCCATGACGCTTTACGGAGACCTGGATGTGAGCGTCCTGGACGAGCTGCCGCCCGGCAGAAAGCCCGTGCGCACCCTCCTGCGTTACCCGAGCAAGCGGAAGGAAGTGTGGAGCTTCGTGGACGACCAACTGTCCCGTGGGCGCCAGGCGTACGTGGTCTATCCGCTGGTGGCGGAGTCGGAGAAGGTGGACCTGAAGGCGGCCACGGAGGAGCACCAACGCCTCGCGGAGGAGGTCTTCGCCGACCGGCGCGTGGGCCTGGTGCACGGCCAACTGTCGGGAGAGGACAAGGACCGCGTGATGCGGGCGTTCCGGGACGGGGAGGTCGACCTGCTCGTGGCCACCTCCGTCATCGAAGTGGGCATCGACGTGCCCAACGCCACGGTCATGGTCATCGAGCACGCCGAGCGTTTCGGCCTGTCCCAGCTCCACCAGCTCAGGGGAAGGGTGGGCCGGGGCGCCGAGGAGAGCACGTGCGTCCTGCTGGCCGAGCCCGGCGAGCTGGCCGCCGAGCGGCTCAAGATCTTCGCCGGCACCCAGGACGGGTTCGAGATCGCCCGGGCGGACCTGCGTATCCGGGGCCAGGGCGACCTCTTCGGACCCCAGCAGCACGGCCGGGACCCCATCCTCCGCTTCGCGGACCTCACGCGGGACGAGGACCTCCTGGTCGATGCCCAGCGCCTGGCACGGGCCCGCGTCGACGGCGATCCGGAGCTGGAACGGGAGGGTAACCTGCCCGTGCGGACCCTCCTGGAGGAGCGCTACGGGGAGCGGCTCAGGATGTTCAGGGTGGGCTGACCGGGAGCGGGTCCGGGTCGTCGGGTCGATCCCTCGCCGGACCGATGCCTCCGTCGCATTGACACTGTCGCGCGCCGGGGCGAGCTTGCCGCTCCCCCCGAAGAAACCGCCGGAGAAGGCCCGCCGAAGCCGCCGAGGGCCCTTGAGAGAGAGGAAGTCCTGGAGATGTCCGAGTTCGTGGAGGTGAGGGACCTTGGCTCCCACGTGGGGTCCACGGTCACGGTGCGGGGCTGGGTGGAGGCGACGCGCTCGCACGGCAAGGTGGCCTTCGTGGACGTCCGCGACGGCACCGGGGTGGTGCAGGGCGTCGTGGTGAAGAAGGCCGTCGCCCCCGAGGTGTGGGACGCCCACGCGGCGCTCGCGCAGGAGGGAACCGTGGCCGCCACGGGCGTGATCCGGGAGGAGCCGCGGGCTCCGGGGGGCTACGAGATGGGGGTCACTGGCCTCGACATCCTGTCCTCCGCCGACGAGTACCCCATCCAGCCCAAGGACCACGGCGTCGACTTCCTGCTCGACCACCGGCACCTGTGGCTGCGCTCCTCGCTCCAGCGCGCGGGGCTCCGGGTCCGTCACGAGGTCGAGCAGGCCATCCACGACTTCCTGTACCAGCGGGACTTCGTGCGCATCGACACGCCCATCCTCACGGGCTCCATCGGCGAGCACGCCGGGACCCTCTTCGAGACGGACTACTTCGGCGAGCCCGCGTTCCTGGCCCAGACGGGCCAGCTCTACGTGGAGGCGGCGTGCCCGGCCTTCCGGCGCGTGTACTGCTTCGGGCCCACCTTCCGCGCCGAGAAATCGAAGACCCGCCGTCACCTCACGGAGTTCTGGATGGTGGAGCCCGAGGTGGCCTTCGCCGACTCCGACGACAACATGCGTCTCCAGGAGGACTTCGTGTGTTACGTGGTGGCGCGGGCCCTGGACCGCTGTCGGGAGGAGCTGAAGGTCCTGGAGAGGGACACCTCCCGCCTGGAGGCCATCACCGCGCCCTTCCCGCGCCTGTCCTACACGGAGGCCGTCGACATCCTCCGGAGCGGGGGGAGCGAGATCCAGTGGGGCAGTGACCTGGGAGCCCCGGACGAGGTGGCCCTCACGGAGGGGCGCGACAAGCCGCTCTTCGTCTACAACTACCCCAGGGAGGCCAAAGCCTTCTATATGAAGGAGAACCCGGACGACCCCCGCACCGTCCTGTGCAATGACCTCCTGGCTCCCGAGGGCTACGGCGAGATCATCGGCGGCAGCCAGCGGGAGGACGACCTGGAGCGGCTGCGGGAGCGCATCCGGGGGCAGGGGCTGCCCGAGGAGGCCTACGGGTGGTACCTGGACCTCCGGCGCTTCGGGTCGTTCCCCCACTCCGGCTTCGGGCTGGGCGTGGAGCGCACGGTGGCGTGGATCACCGGTCGACACCACATCCGGGAGCTCATCCCCTTCCCGCGGCTGATGAACCGCCTCTTCCCCTGACGTGGCCCCTGGCGCGGCCCCTGGCGCGACGTCAGGCCCGGCGGCACCAACGGACGCCGCCGCCGGCCGACCCGGCATGAACGAGCTCGTCCTCGACCTGCGGGACCGCCGCCCGGTGTGGGCCATGCCGGACTGGGTGGCCGACGAGGTGAGGTCGGCGTTGCCCGGCGACTGGATCGTCCACGTCGTCCAGGAAGCGAGCGATGGGTCGGGGGACGGCGCCGCCCGGGTGTCCCCCGAGGTCCTCGACGCCGTGCGGGACGCCCGCGTCTACCTGGGCTACGGCATCGCCCCGGAGATCCTGACGGCCGGGTCACGCCTGGAGTGGGTCCACTCGGCGGCCGCGGGCGTGGGGACCTCCCTGACCGCCGAGCTCCGAGCCAGTGGCGTCCGCTTCACCAACTCGGCGGGCATCCACGGGCCTCCCATAGCCGAGACCGTCGTGGCGATGATCCTCCACTTCGCCCGGGGGCTGGACTCCGCCGTGGAGGCCCGGACCCGCCGCGAGTGGTCGGCGGAGCCCTGGTACGCCGGCGACCCGCCGCCCCGCGAAGTGGGGCACGGCACGGTGGGCATCGTGGGTCTGGGTGGGGTGGGCGGCGAGGTGGCCCGCCGGGTGTTGGCTCTGGGAGCCCGGGTCCTCGGGCTTCGCCGTGGACCGTTCGGTGGTCCGCCCCTCGCCGCGTCCCCCGGGGGGGCTCGGAAGCGGGTGGACCGCGGGCCCCGGTGGGTGGAGCCGCTGCCCGAGGACACCGAGGGCCTGGAGGTCGTGACCGGCGAGGCGGGGCTGATTCGCGTCCTGGAGCGGAGCGACTACGTCGTGGTGACGGCTCCCCACACGCCGGAGACCGAAGGCCTGATATCCCGGAGCGCTCTGGCCCGCGTCAAGCCCGGGGCGGTGCTGATCAACGTGTCCCGGGGCGCGCTCGTGGATGAGGAGGCCCTCGTGGACGCGCTGCGGGGGGGGCGGTTGCGGGGCGCCGCGCTGGACGTCGCCAGGGTCGAGCCGCTCCCGCCGGACCATCCCCTGTGGGAGCTTCCCAACGTCCTCATCACCCCCCACGTGTCCGCGGTGAGCACCGGATTCTGGAGGCGGGAGGCCGATCTGATCACCGGCAACATCCGGCGCTTCGTGGAGGGGCGGCCGCTGTTGAACCAGGTGGACGTGGACGCAGGTTACTGAGGGGGCCGCGGGCCGTCAGCCGCCTCCGGAGCCCGGTGGGACCGTGAAGTGCACGACGCCGGCGCCGCAGCGTCCTACGGTCCGGGTGGCGATGGAGGTGGCGAACGGGTCGAACTCGGCCTCGGCCGACACCGCGAGCCGCACGAGGTGGCAGCTCTCCGCGGGCACCACTCCCGACACCAGGTAGGCTCCGTCGGCGTCGGTGTCGTCGCCGGCCACGTACGCCGAGGCCACCCCGATGCCATACAGGAGGTGGACGTACAGCCCCTCCACCGGCTCGCCGCCGTCCGCCTCGGTCACCGTTCCCAGCAGCGTGACGGTCTCGCCCACGGGTCCGCTGCCGTCCTCGCACGCCAGGGCTCCGCCCAAAGCGGCGGCCAGTGTGACGGCCTGGGCCAGGCTCGCGAGGCGCCGGCCTCGTCGTTGCTTCGTCCTCATGGATCCCCGCTCTCCGCGGTCCCGGTCCGCTCCCCTGTGAGCTCGGTGCCCCCGGCGCGGTCCTCGGCCTTGACCTCGTCCCAGAGCCGATCGAGATCTGCGAGCCCCGCTTCTCCAAGGACGACCCCACGCCGCGGGGCGAGGGCCTCGAGGCGCTCGAAGCGACGAAGGAACTTCCGGTTGGCCCGGTCGAGCGCGGTGGTCGAGTGGCTTCCGGCCAGGCGGACGAGGTTGACCACGGCGAAGAGGAGGTCGCCCAGCTCTTCGTCCAGGGCGTCCGGGGAGCCCTCCTCCAGGGCCTCCCGAACCTCCTCCAGCTCCTCCGAGACCTTGTCCCAGGCGCCCCGGAAATCCGACCAATCGAAGCCGACGCCGCTCACCCGCTCCTGGATGCGATGCGCCCTGGTCAGGGGGTCCAGACCGGGGGCCATGCCGGTGAGGACTCCCTCGCCGGCCTGGCGCTCCCTGGCCTTGAGGCGTTCCCAGTCCTCGCGCTCGCCCCCGCCGTACAGGTGAGGGTGGCGGCGCTCCATCTTCTCCTCGATGCGCCGCGTCACCGAGTCGGCGTCGAAGGCCTTCCGTTCCTCGCCGAGGACGACCTGGAAGGCCAGGTTCAGGAGCAGGTCGCCCAGCTCGTTCTCGAGCGCCCGGTCGTCGGACTCCTGGATGGCGTGCACGACTTCGTGGGTCTCCTCGACAAGGTGAGGGATCAGGGACGTGGGGGTCTGGGCGCGGTCCCAGGGGCAGTTGGCCCGCAGGAAGCGCACGAGCGCGAGGGCCCGGTCCAGGGCCGGGAGGTCCTGTCGCGGGCCGTCCGGAGGGGTGGGAGCGTCGTCGTCGGGCATCGAAGTTGCACGGGTCGTTGCGGAGGTGAGTGATCTTCACATCTTTCGTCGCCGTCCACCACCCGCGCCGCCGACATCCTCGGGGCGATCCGTTGGCGGCTCGGGGCCGGACATCGGCGCGGGGTACACGAGGAAACGCGGAGGGGTTCGATGCCAGAGGGGCCGCGCGCGACGCCGGAGGATCCACGAGCCCGTTCCTGGGTGGAGGTCGACGGGTCCGCCCTGCGCCGGAATCTGGAGCGGGTCCGGGAGGCCATGGGGCCACGGGGACAGGTCATCCCCATGGTCAAGGCGAACGCGTACGGGCTGGGCGTGGACGGCGTGGTGGCGGCCCTCGAGCCGGCCGCGCCGCTGGCCTACGGCGTAGCGTCCGTCAATGAAGGACGCCACCTGCGAGACCTGGGCGTGACCCGCCCGGTGCTGCTCCTGGCGCCCACGCCGCCCGGTTCCCATGGCGCCGCGGTGGAAGCCGGCCTGACCGTGTCGGTGTCCGACCTGGCGAGCCTGCACCTTCTGGACGCCGCGGCCCGCCGAGCCGGCGCCGTCGCGCGCTTCCATGTGGAGGTGGACACGGGCCTGGGCCGGGCGGGATTCACGTGGAGCGCGGTGGACGCGTGGGGGCCGGAGGTGGCGGCCCGCCACGGGGAGCGGCTGCGCTGGGTGGGGTGCTACACCCAGCTCCACTCCCCGGACGAGCCCGACCCCGCTTCCGTGCGGGAACAGTGGGCTCGCTTCCAGGAGGCGCTGGACGCGATGGACCTCCCCCGGGAGGACTTCGTGGTCCACGTGGCCAACAGCGCGGGCGCGCTCCGCCTGGGGGCCGAGCTGCCCCCCGTGGCCCGACCCGGCATCTTCCTGTACGGGGGCAGGGCTGGCCAGGACCTGCCACGACCGGAGGCCGTGGTGTCCGTTCGATCGAGGATCGCCTTCCTGCGTGACGCCCCTCCCGGGAGTACGCTGGGCTACGGCGCCACGCACACGGCCCGCTCCCACGAGCGCTGGGCCGCCCTGGCCATCGGATACGGGGATGGGCTGCCGAGAGCGCTGGGCAACCGCGGCGAGGCCCTCGTGGCCGGCCGGCGGGTTCCGATCATCGGCCGCGTGTCCATGGACGTGACGGTCGTAAACATTTCGGACCTGGACGGTGTAGTGCTTGGCGATGTCGGGACCCTGGTGGGTCGCGACGGCGAGGAGGAGATCACGGTGGACGAGGTGGCGGAGCACGCGGGCACCATCGCCTACGAGATCTTCACGGGGCTCACTTCGCGGCTTCCCCGGATCTGGGTGGAGGATGGGCCGTCCTGACGAGGCGCTCCCCGGCGGGTACGGAGGTGTCCGCGAACCGACCCGCCGTCCCGCCCGCTCTCACGTCGTTGGAAGGGACCGGCCCGCGCTCCCGTTGGCCGGTGGAATCCGGAGGATGATGATCGAGCGACCAAGAAGCGTCCGGGGTATCTGGCTTCCCCTGACCGTGGCGATCCTCGTGGCCCAGGCGGGCTGCCAGGAGGAGGTGCCTACCGGGTTGGACGGGGATCTCATCCCCGTGGCTCCGAAGACCACGGAAGTGGTGTTGGGCTGGGACGAGTTCGCGTCCTCCATCGAGGTCCTCGGTGGGTTCGGGGCTCCGGTGGACCTGCCGGCCTCCGTCGTGGCCCGGGACTATCGGGGCGTTCTGGAGTCCCGCACGCTGGTGCACTGGGCGACCTACCCGAGGTCGGCGTCGGTCCGGGACTCCCTGGGCACCACGCGGGTGGACAGCATGTTCACCTTCGTGGGCGGGCGCGTCGTGGTTCACGTCGACACGCTGGCGAGCGTGGCCCTCGGGCCGATGGAGTTCAAGGCGTACTCCGTCGACACGGACTGGGACCCGGTTTCGGTCACGTGGACGCACGCGGTGGACACCGCTAACCACAGGGAGGCGTGGCCGGAGGCGGGGGCGGGACCGGGCACCGAGGTGGCCGCCGGGACGTGGGTTCCCGCCGACGGCGACTCCCTGATCATCGTGGTGGACTCGGCCGCCGTGGCGCGCTGGGGGGACACGACGCGGGCGGTCCGCTCCATGCGCCTGGACCTGGACACGCCTGGAGGCCGCCTTTCTCTCACGCGCGTCAACCTGCGCCTCGACGCGCGGCCCAGCATCCACCAGGACACGATCATCACGCTGAGCTCCGCGGGATTGGGGCGGACCTTCGTCTACGATCCGTTCCCGGAGCCGCCTCCCGACGGCATCCGCATCGGAGGCGTTCCCGCGTGGCGCTCCATCATCGGATGGGATATGCCCACGGTCCTCAACGGTCCCCCCGCGTTCTGCGAGCGCATGGGGTGTCCCTTCGACCTGGATCCGGCCCGGGTCAGCTCGGCGACCCTCGTCCTCCACAGCGCCGCCAGCGAACCGGCCTTCCAGCCCAGCGACACCGTGCGCCTGGACCTGCGGGCGGTCCTGTCACCCGAACGGCTGCCCAAGTCGCCCCTGGGCGCCACGTTCACGGGGGGCCTGGGGCGGGCGGTGGCGCCCGAGGCCTTCGGGGATGCCCCGGGGCAGGTGATCGCGATCTCGGTGACGACGTTCGTGCGCAACATCCTGGGTGGGCCGATGGACGGGCTGGAGCCGCCCAACGTCCTGGCGCTGCTGTCCGTGTTCGAGCCCCTGAGCCTCTCCTTCGCGTCCTTCGTGGGTCCGGGTGGGGCGTTGGAGCCGAGCCTCCACCTGATCCTCACGACCGCCGACACGGTGGAGATCCGATGACGCGGCGACAGAGAGTCCTGGTGTCGGTAACGGCGCTCCTCGCCCCGGTCCTGGCCGCGGCTCCCGCCGTGGGACAGTCTCTGGCGGGAGCCAGCGGGCTGGGCTTCCCCCTGGAGGCGGTGGACGCCCGCGGTCGAGCGCTGGGCAGCGCGGGCGTAGGGCTGTTCGGACCGTCCGTCGTGCCCGCCGACCCCGCGGCCGCGGCGGATCTGGGCATCCCGACGGTGACCTTCACGTTCCAGACGTCGTGGATCGCCAGCGACGGCTTCGCCGACGCGTCGGCGGTGAGCACGCGCTTCCCGGTGCTGGGTCTCGCCTACCCGATCTCGGCCTACGGCGTGGCGACCTTCACCTTCGGGGGCTTCCTGGACCAGGGCTGGAACGTGGAGCTGCAGCGGGATCTCGACCTGGGAGAGAGCACGGCGCGCGCGACCGACCTGTTCGAGTCCGAGGGCGGCGTGTCCGCGGTCCGCGTCGGCTTCTCCCGGCGGCTTTCTCCCTCCCTCGCCGTGGGTGTGGCCGCCGGCTCGTACGTGGGTGGCACGACCCGGCGCTTCACGCGGACCTTCGACTCCACGGCCGTGGGCACGACCGTGCCGCCCCTCTCCATCGGTGGGCGATGGGCCTTCTCCGGCCCGACCGTGACAGCCGGCGCCCAGTTCGATGCGGGCGCGTTCCTGCGCGTGGCCGGCAGCCTCACCTGGTCCGGCACGCTCCACGCCGATCCGACCGATGACACCGACGGCGCGCCCGCCGATTGGGAGATTCCGACGCTGCTGCGCGTGGGAGCGAGCGGCGCCCTGACCGAAGCCCTGAGCGTCGTGGCCGGGTTCGGATACGGCGACTGGTCGTCGTCGGGGGTGACGGAAGCCGGGGCCGGTGGCACCGCTTGGGATGCGGGTGTGGGCATCGAGTGGTCGGGCGGGACCATCCTGGGGCGGCAGAGCCCCATCCGATTGGGGTATCGCTCCAGCCGCATGCCGTTCCACTTCCAGGGCCACGAGTCGAAGGAGACCCTGTGGGCCGGCGGCCTGGGGCTCAACCTGGCCCAGGTCTCCAACATCCCGTTGGCGCGCCTGGACCTCGCCCTGGAGCGGGGACACCGGACGGCGGGAGCGCTTTCCGAGAACTTCTGGAGAAGCACCGTTACCGTTCGGGTCGCTGGATTCTGAGCGGACCGTGGTGAGGGTCTACTTCCACACCTTCGGCTGCAAGGCGAACCAGTACGACACGGAGCGCATGCGCCAGGAGGTGGAGGCTCGGGGCGGTCGGCCGGTGACCGGGTGGGCCGAAGCCGACGTGTGCGTCGTCAACACGTGCACCGTCACGAACCAGGCCGATGCCGAGGCCCGGCGCCTGGTGCGCCGCCTGCGCCGGGAGAACGAGGGGGTGCCGGTCGTGGTGGCTGGCTGCTCGGCGGCGCTTCACGGAGCCGACTACGCGCGGCTTCGGGGTGTGGCTTCGGTGGTGGAAGGGCACGATCCCGTGGCGGTGGCCGACGCCGTCTCTCGCGCCGCCTCGCAGGCCGTCTGGCACGCCGTCCCCGCCGGCGGTGTCCCGGCGGCGGTCGACGGTTCCGCGCGCCCGGGCGGCCTGGTGCGGATCGAGCTCCGACGGGCCCTGGACCGGGTGCACTCGGAGCCCGTGGGCGCCGAGCTGCTGCGCGCCCGCCGGGGCGCCACGCGGGGCTGGCTCAAGGTGCAGGACGGCTGCGACCGCAAGTGCTCCTTCTGCGCCACCCGCCTGGCCCGGGGCGCCAGCCGCTCCCGGCCCCCCGACGACGTCGTGGCCGAAGCGCGCCTGCTGGCGGCTGCCCATCCGGAGCTGGTCGTCACCGGCATCCACATCGGCCAGTACGGCGAGGACCTCGATGGCGGCTGGACCCTGTCCCGCCTGGTGGCTCTCCTCCTGGAGCGGGTGCCCGACGTGCGTCTCCGCCTGGGGAGCGTGGAGGCCACCGAAGTCGACGACTCCCTGGTGGAGCTCCTGGCGACTTCCGGGGGGCGCCTGGCGCCCCACCTGCACATGCCCCTCCAGAGCGGATCGGATCGCGTGCTGAGGCATATGCGCCGCTGGCACACCCGGGAGATGTACCGGAGCCGCGCCCTGGAGATCGTTCGTCGCGCGTCCCCCCTGGGGCTGGGAGCCGACGTGATCACCGGCTTCCCGGGCGAGACCGAGGACGACCACTCGGCCACTCGCGAGCTCATCGAGGAGCTGCCGTTCACCTACCTTCACGTCTTTCCGTTCTCCCCCCGGGACGACACCGCGGCGGCGGCGCTGTGGCGGGAGCGGCCGGTGCCCCAACGGGTGGCCGGGGAGCGCGGCCGGGACCTCCGGGACCTCGCGCGGACCAAGGGCGAGCGCTATCGCCGGAGCCGGGAAGGGGAGGAAGCCCGGATCTCCCTCGAGGGCGACGGGTGCCTCGGCCTGACCGGGGATTACCTCCGCGTCGACGTGCGCGGCGGCGGCGACCGGGACCGGGGGCGGCTGCACGAAGGCGTGCTGCGAGGGCATGGGGGCCATCTTTATATTGACCTGTCCCAGCCTTCCGCTTCCAATTGACTGTGCAGATGGCCGACGATCAGTGCCGGACCCGGCGGCGGGCGTACGTGGAAACGTACGGCTGCCAGATGAACATCTCCGACGGGGAGCTCATGGAGGGCGTCCTCGAAGGGGACGGGTACGAGATCGTGTCGAGGCCTGAAGAGGCGGACGTGGTCCTGGTGAACACGTGCGCCATCCGGGAGCACGCCGAGCGGCGGGTCCTGGGCCGCGTGGCGCAGCTCAACGGCCTCAAGGAGGCCCGCCCGGACATGGTCATCGGCGTGACCGGGTGCATGGCCCAGAGGATGGGCCCCCTCCTCCTCGAACGGGCTCCATGGGTTGATCTGGTCATGGGTCCCGACGGGTATCGGGGGCTCCCCGACCAGCTCCGGCGCATCGAGTCCGGGAACGCGCGCACCTCCCCGGGACCGGAAGCGTTCGCCGGGCAAGCCCGGGCCGCGGCCACCGGCACCAGCGTCCTCCGCCGCGACGGCGGTCCTGGAGGTGACGGCGGCGACGCCCCGAGCGGCGGCAACGGAAAGCGCCGGATTCAGCTCGCGGTGGTGGAGCTGGACACCGGGGAGAACTACGAGGGCCTGGAGCAGCGGCGCGGATCTGGCGTGGCGGCCTGGGTGCCCGTCCAGCGGGGCTGCGACCACCGCTGCACCTTCTGCATCGTGCCGTACGTGCGCGGCCCGGAGAAGAACCGCTCTCCCAGCGAGGTGCTGGACGAGGTCGCCGGCATCGCGGCCTCGGGCGTCACCGAGGTCACCCTGCTTGGCCAGACCGTGAACTCGTACCGGGTGGACGGATGGCGCTTCCCTCGCCTTCTGCGGGCGGTGGCCCGCGTTCCCGGCATCCGGCGGGTGCGCTTCACGTCGCCCCACCCCTCGGACGTCACCGAGGAGTTGGCCGACGTCATGGCGGAGGAGCCCGCCGTCTGCGAGCAGCTCCACCTGCCCGTGCAATCCGGGAGCGACCGCGTCCTCAAGCGCATGCTCCGGCGATACACGGTGGCGGAGTTCCTGGATACGGTCCACATGGTGCGCTCCCGCGTTCCGGACGTGGCTCTGTCCACCGACGTGATCGTCGCCTTTCCCGGAGAGACGGACGAGGACTTCCAGGAGACCCTGGACCTCATGCGCGCCGTGCGCTTCGACGACGCCTTCACCTACAAGTACTCCCCCCGGGAGGGTACGCCGGCCACACGCATGCCCCCCGAGTGGTCGGTGGAGCCGGGCGTGGCCCAGGCGCGGCTCGAGACCCTCATCCAGGTGGCGCGGGCCGTGCAGGCCGAGATCAACGCCGCGGAGGTGGGTCGGGTGGCCGAGGTCCTGGTGGAGCGGGAGGCCCGGGAGCCGGGCGAGGTCCTCGGACGTACGCGGAGGAACAAGGTGGTGGCCTTCCCGGGAGACGCCGCCTGGATCGGCCGATACCGCCGCGTCCGTCTGGACCGGACCACCGGGTCCACCTTCGTGGGCTCAGCGCGGGTGGAGCCCGCGGGCGTGGCGGGAGCGTGACGGGCGCCGTCGCGGTCTTCCTTGGGGGAGGCACTCGGTGAGGCGCCTCACCGGGATCGCGGGCGTGCTCTTCCTGCTGACGTTGGCCATGTGGTTCACCGCCCTGAACGGAGGCCAGCGCATCACCATGAGGCTGGGCCTTCTCACCCTGTACCGCGTGCCGGTGAGCGTGGTGGTCTTCGCCGCCCTGCTCCTGGGGATGGTGATGATGCTCGTCGCCGGGATCGCGTCCGATCTGAAGGTGCGGCGGATCCTCCGGGACCGCCTCGCGGCCGAGGACCACGAGGAGCGCTCTCGCCTGTTCGTGGACCACTCGCAGCAGGACCTCTTCGAAGCGAGGAAGCGGATGGAGAAGGAGGAGGCGGAGTGAGCGGAGCCTGAGCCGGCGGCTCCCGCCGGTCACGGCCCTGGCCGGAGCCTACGCCCTTGGCGTGCTCCTGGCTCTCCCGGGCTCGGCGCTCTTCCGGGCTCTCCTCCTCACCGCGGGCCTCGTCTGTCCCATCCCGCCATTCCCCCGACCCACGCGCGGCGGCCGGGCTGCCCTGCTGGCGCCCCGCGCTGCCCTCGCTGTGGTCGCGCTCGCGGGGGCCCTGACGGTCCTCGCGCGCGGTCGCACGCTCGGCGAGGATTGCCGCACCGTCCTGGAGGAAGGCGCCCGTCTCCGGGTGGAGGGCGTCCTGGAAGGAGGAGGCGCGGGGCGCACGGTCCTGCACGTCGAGCCTTCGGGGCCTGGCGTGTGCGCCGCCCCGCTCCGCATCCGCCAGCGCGAGCGTCCGGACCTCCTCCCGGGAGATCGGGTGGTCGTCCGGGGCCGCTGGCGCAGAGGCATCGGGCCCGCGACCACCGGACTCGCTGCGGGTCTGCTCGTCGCGGATTCGGTGGCACCCGCGCCGGGGGCGGACCTCGGGTGGACGGGCGCGGAGCTCCGCGCCCGGGCGCTCCGGAGCGTGCGGGACATCTTCCCCAACCACGCCGGCCTGGTATCGGCTCTGGTCCTGGCCAGCCGGGACGGATTGGATCCCGAGGTGAGGGAGGACTTCGCCCGGGCGGGAACCGCCCATCTCCTGGCCATCTCGGGATTCCACGTGGGCGTGGTCGCGGCCATGATCTTGGCGCTCCTCAGGCTGGCCCGCGTCCCGGCTCGCCGGGCCGCTCTGCTGGGCGCGGTGGTCGTGTGGGCCTACGTCTTCCTTCTGGGCACGCCGGACGCGGCCTCCCGGGCGGCCGTCCTCCTGACGCTCGTGGCCGTGGCCCGGGCGGGGGGACGCCCCGTCCACGCCCTGGGCGCCCTTTCCACCGCATGGGTCCTCCTCCTCGTCGCGGACCCTCTGGCGCTGCTCCGGCCGGGCTTCCAGCTCTCGTTCGCGGGGGCGGTGGGCCTCGCCCTGTGGGCCCGTCCCCTGGAGGCGTGGCTCACGCGTGGGCTTCCTCGGGGCCGGTTCCGCTGGCTGACAGGGGCTGTGGCCGCCGGCGTGGCGGCCACCGTGGCCACCCTCCCCGTGGTGGCGTGGCACTTCGAGCGCGTGTCGCTGGTGGGCATTCCGGCCACCCTGGTGGGAGGGCCCCTGGTTGCCGTCGTCTTACCGGGGATCTTCATGGCGGGGTTGGCCCACGCAGCGTCTCCGGCCGCCGGTACCTTCCTGGGTGGGGGCGTGGAGCTCTTCCTGGACGCGCTGGTGGCGTCCGTCGACCTGGCGGCGGCCGTGCCGTTCGCCGACGTGGCGGTCCACCGCTCCGCGCTCGTGACCGTCGCTCTGGGCGCCGGAGCGGGGCTCCTCCTCCTGCGGGCCCCCCGCCCGTTGCGAGGCAGGACCCGGGTGGGGGTGCTCCTCGCGGGCGGGCTGGCGGCCGTCCTGGTCCAGCCCGCCGTCCTGGCCGTGGAGTCCAGGGGCACCGTCGAGATCCGCATGCTGGACGTGGGCCAGGGCGACGCCATCCTGATCCGTTCGCCCCAGCGGCGCTGGGTCCTGGTGGACGCCGGGCCCGGACCTCCCCCCGGATCGGCCGCCACCCCGGATCCGTCCCGTTCCCGCGTGGTGCGGGAACTGGGCCGGGCGGGCGCGTCCCGCCTGGAGGCGCTGGTGCTGTCCCACCCGGACCTGGACCACATCGGCGGCGCCCGTGAGGTGATGGCCGCAGCCGTGGTGGGCGCGATCATGGACCCTGCTCTGACGCGCGGCACGTCCGCATACGTGGGCGCGCTGGAGTTCGCGCGGGCCGAGCCGGCCTCCTGGACGGGTCTCCGGGCCGGCGATCGGCTGGTCCTGGACGGCATGACGCTGGACGTGCTCCATCCCGTAGGCGTGCCGGACCCCGACACCGACCCCAACGACGCGTCGGTGGTTCTCCTCCTCCGCTACGGCCTCTTCACGGCGCTCCTCACGGGCGACGCGCCGGCCTCCGCCGAGGAGCTGTCGGCCCGCGGGGTGGGTCCGGTGGACGTCCTGAAGGTGGGCCACCACGGGAGCGCCACGTCCACGTCGGCCGCCTTCCTGGAGGAGATACGGCCCAGCCTCGCCCTGATCTCGGTGGGTCGCGACAACCGCTACGGCCACCCGGACCCGGGCGTCATGGACCGCCTGTACGCGGCCACGGACACCGTGGCGCGCACGGACCGGGACGGCACCGTCCGCGTCGTGGCCCGCCGGGACGGCACCTGGGAGCTCCACCGGGAACGGGAGTCATCCGGCCCGGGGGGGTAGACGCCCGCCGCGCCACCGCTTGGAACGGGGCAGTCCCGAGGCTACTATCTCCCCGTTGAAGCGACTGGCGTGGCCGGCCCGGCTGGCCGCTCCCATGAACGCGTCCCTCCAGCCCGCGGAGCACGATGGTCGAGCCCCACGTGGTGACCCTGGCCCGTCACATCATGGAGGAGGAGAGGAAGTACCCCTCGGCCCGGGGGGCCTTCTCGAACATCCTCTCGGACATCGCCCTGGCCGCCAAGATCATCGAGCGGGAGGTCAAGCAGGCCGGCCTCGTGGACATCCTGGGCAAGACCGGCGACACCAACGTCCACGGAGAGCAGGTCCAGAAGCTCGACGTCTTCGCGGATCAGGTGATGTTCAACGCCATGGATCACACCGGAAACCTGTGCTGCATGGCTTCCGAGGAGCACCCCGACTTCCTGGCCATCCCGGACCGGTTCCCCACCGGCGA
>DASWKP010000221.1:0-4391 GCA_036396575.1 Longimicrobiales bacterium
CCCAAAGCCCCGTCCAGAGTGGCCAGCCTCACCCCATGGCGCACGGCCAACTCGAGGTACGAGGCGTCGTACGAGGAAAGGCGATGGGTGCGCGCCAGGCGATACGTGGCGGTGAAGGCGAGCCCGCGGGCCACGGGGTCCACCGCGATGGGAAGGGCGAGGAGGAAGGAAGCCAGACGCGGCGCGTCGTCCGCCGCGATCCGGCCCCGGCGCTCCGCCACGAGCAACCCGTTGGCCACTTCCAGCCCCCAGTGGGCTGGGACGACGGCGTCGGTGGCGGCGAGGGCCGCGAGCACCGAATCGGCGTAGGCGCTGGTCTCGTCGTCCAGACACCAGGCCAGCGCCACCGAAGCATCGAGGACGAGGCTCAGAAGCGCCGCCCTTCCTCGATGAGCTGCCTCAGGGTCAGGTCCGAGCCCCGGGGATGGCTCTGCCGGAACTCGCAGAGGCCCTGGATGGCTTCCGCCACCGTCATCTCGGGCGCGCCGGCCGTGGGCACCAGGTCCGCCACGGGTCGGCCATGCCGGGTGATCGTGATGCGCTCGCCACTCTCCACCCGGTCGAGGAGCTCGGCCAGATGGGTCTTGGCATGATAGGCGCCGACCTGGGTCCGGGGCACGCGGCATCCTCTCGAAACAGGACCAGTCTCAGACCAGTCTAACCGTGCGGGCCTCTTCGGCCAATGCCCGCCGGGCGCCCCGATCCGACCGACCGCGTCACCGGACGTTTCCGCGGAAACGCTCCTAGCGGTCCTCCAGCCCCAGGTCCCCCGGATCCTCCTCCGGCTCCTCGGGCATCCTGAACGCTTCGTCGTACGCCGGGTCCGTTTCCAGGCCCAGGACCCGCCGCGCCAGATACTCTCCCAGGACCGGGCCCTGTTTGAAGGCTTCGGCGGATCCGCCGCCGGTGATCCACACGTTGCCGAAGTCAGGGTGCCGGTCGATGATGAAGTTGCGGCTCACGCTCCCCTCGTAGTGGCACGATCGCGTCTCGACGACCGGTGCGAACAGCATGTCGGGGAACCACTGCCTCAGGATGTCCCGCGGCCGTTCGATGTCCTCGGCGTCCAGGCGTCGGGGTGAGGTGTCGGGGTCGTCGTGGGATCGGCCCCCCGTGCGGACCCGAAAACCCCGGTTGTCCGGGGGCAGGGCCGGCCACCCCGTGCAGCCGGGCACGCCGTAGCTGGGCAGATTCGGCCACGAGAATCGGTTGTCGCCCGGCGGCGTTCCGAAGTAGACGGTGTGGCCCATCGTGCGGACGCGCATGCGCGCGCCCATCAGCTCGGGCATCGCCTTGGGAAACCAGGGCCCCAACGCGAAGACGTACTGCCCGGCCCGCAGGCGCTCCCCGGACGGCGTCAGCTCCACATCCCATAGTATGCCGTTGGTGCGGCCGCCCAGGTCGGCCTTCTCGATGCGGAGCGTGCCCCCCTCATTGACGAAGACCTTGGCCACGGTCTCGCATGCCCGCCGCGCTCGCACCACGCCGGCGCGCGGCTCGTACAGAGCGACGTTGACCGTCTCCACGTTGATGACGGGCCAGCGATAGCGGATCTCGTCGGCGTCCAGCGCCTCGTAGGGGATGCCGCGCTCGTCCCACCACGCCCGGGTCTGCTCGATGTACGGGCTGGTCTCGTCCCGCATGATGAGGTCACCGGTGTTGTAGAAGAGCGGCGCGTGCAGGTGCTCCTTCCACTCCTCGTCCAGCGCCCGCCACCGCCGGATCGCCTCGTCCGCCCAGTCCATCCACATGTGGCCGTGGGCCCGGTCGCCGTAGCTGGTGCGCACTCCCCGGGTCTCGCCCCCGGAGGTGGCCTTGGAGTTGCCGGGCCCGTACTGGTCCACCACCACGACCGAAGCGCCGAGCCGCTGGAGGTTCATGGCGTTGAAGATGCCGAAGACGCCGGCACCCACCACGAGGACGTCCGGAAGGCCCTGGCTTACCGCGGGCGCCTTCCCGGCGGCCCAGGGCGCTTCCTTCCCAGGGGATGGCGTGGAGCCAGCCGGGACGGCCCCGACCCCCAGCGCGGCTCCGGCACCGGCGGCGGTCCTCAGGAACGTACGCCGGTCGGGGCCGCCCGCGTTCGGGGCTTCGGCGCGCCCCTTCCGGGGACCTCGCCGTTCCTTCACCTCGGCAGCGCCAGCGCCACGAACTCCGCCTCCACTCCGGCCCCGGCCACGGCCAGGATGATGAACTGCCGGCCGTCGTGGAGGTAGCTCATGGGGGCGGTGTTCGTGGTGGCCGGAATCTCGAGCCTGCCCACTTCCCTGCCGGTGCGCTTATCCACGGCGTGGAGGATCGGATCCTGGCCCCGGCCTTCGCCGTAGATCATGAGCGTCCGGGTCGTGAGGATGTTGGCGTGGGAGTTCTTTCCCGTGTTGGGCAGCTCCACGCCCTGGAGCGCCGGGTGGTCCCGGACGTTCTCCGGCGTGTCCCCGTTGGGGATCTGCCACATGATGTCGCCGCTGTTCATGTCGTAGGCCGTGATGGAGCCGAACGGCGGCCTCAGGAGGGGAAGCCCTTGGGGCCCGCGGACCCCGCCGGGCCCCAGCGACACGTAGCCGGCGTTGGAGCCCCGGGTCGCTCCGGGGACCATGGAGATGACGCTGTGGCCGCGCTGGGAAGCCACGAAGAGGTACCCATTCTCCGGGTCCACGGAGGAGCCTCCGGGGATGTTGGCGCCGCCGTTGGCGCCCGGCACCACGAAGGCCCCCTGCGTCCCGTCGGGCGCTTCCGCCAGGGAGGGAGGCGTGAACAGGGGACCCATGCGGTACTGGTTCGCGATCTCCAGGGCCTGGAGCCGCAGCTCCGGCGTGAAGTCGTTGAGGTTGTCCTCGGTCATGCCCTGCATCTCGAACGGCGCCGGTCGGGTGGGGAAGGGCTGGGTGGGCCAGCTCACCTCGCCGGGGATGTCGCTCCGGGGCACCGCGCGCTCCTCGATGGGCCACACGGGCTCCCCGGTCTCCCGATTGAATACGTACGCGAAGCCCTGCTTGGTGGTCTCCACGACGATGGGGGTCAGCACCCCGGCGACGGTCACGTCCATGACCTTGGGGGCGTTGGGGTTGTCCATGTTCCACACGTCGTGGTGGACCATCTGGAAGTGCCACGCCCGCTCCCCGGTAGCGGCGTTCAGGGCGATGAGGCTGGTGCCGTAGAGGTTCTGCCCCAGCCTGTCTCCGCCGTAGTAGTCGTTGCTCGGAGTGTCCGTGGGGATGAAGACCAGGCCCCGCTCCGAATCGGCCGACAGGGGAGCCCACGCCGAGATGTTGCCCGTGTAGGTCCACGAGTCGCCCTCCCACGTGTCGTGGCCGGGCTCGCCGGGCTGGGGCAGCACGTGGAAGATCCACTTCATCTCCCCGGTCCTGGCGTCGTAGCCCCGGATGTGCCCGGGGATGTTCTCCTTCCGGTCCGGGTAGTAGCCCCGGTCGTGGGAGTTGCCCACCACGATCACGCCGTTCACGACGATGGGCGGCGACGACGACGTGATGTCGCCATAGGGGAGCGTGCCCAGGTCGGGATGGACCGTGTAGGGGCCGAGCCCCGTGTGCAGGTCCACGATGCCGTTCATGCCGAAGTACGGAATGGGCACGCCCGTGTCGGCGTCCAGAGCCACCAGGTAATAGCCCGGCGTGATCACATAGATGACGTCCCGGCCGTCCACCTCGGCGTAGGCCACCCCCTTCCCGTAGTTCTTGCGGGTGGAGGCCTCCCAGCGAGGGTTCTCCTTCATGCGCCACATCCACAGGGTTTCGCCGGTGGCGGGGTCGATGCTCACCACGGTCCGGCGCTGTCCGGCCACGGCGTAGAGCCGGCCCTTCACGTACAGGGGCGTCGCTCGGTAGATGAAGTCGGGCTCGGGCCCGTAGTTGGCCGCCTTCCAGCGCCACACCACCTCGAGCTCCTCGAAGTTCGTCGCGTCGATCTGGTCCAGGGGCGTGTAGCGGCTGCTCCGCTCGTCGCCGCCCCAGTACCACCACTCGCCGTCGGGCATGGACTGCGCGGCACAGGGCCGCGCCAGGGCGGCTATGAGCAGGAGTGCGGTGAGGACGGGGGGGCCCGCGACGCGCGGCGCGAGGCGGGGGCGGGTCGGGAGAGTGCCCATGATCGGTTCGACCGTCGAAGGGGAGGTAGGGCGGCTCGCGGGGTCAGGAGCCTCCGCCGGAAGGGATGGCCCAGACGATGCCACGCAGGGCTTCCTGGTCGTCCGGGAGCTCCTCCTCCCCGGCGGGAAGTCCGTTCAGCTTCATCATGTAGGCCAGGACGTCCACCACGTCCCGGCTGCGGAGGCTGCCCGGGTTGTCCTCGGGCATGAGGGTCGTGATGTCCTTGAACAGGTAGTAGACCGCCTGTCCGTTCCAGGCCAGGAGGAAGGAGCGAGCGGTGAACTC
>DASWKP010000222.1:0-5750 GCA_036396575.1 Longimicrobiales bacterium
CTCTCCAAAGCTCTCCACGGTCGCGTCCAGGCCCGGATTCGTGTAGCCCACCGCGTTCCACAGGGAGTCGGGCGTGGGTTGGGCCAGGATGTCCTCCCGGTTGCCCGCCCGCGGCTCGATGGTGGTGCTCTTGCCCTGGTAGAATCCGAACTGTGGGACGTGGCGGAACATCCAGCGAGCCACGTCACTGTTCGTAGTGACGACGCCGGAGGGGAAGCCGAAGCGCCCCCGGATGTCCTTGCCCAGTAGGTCGTACATTCCGCTCCTTATCGTGACCCGCTACTCGACCCGCGGGAAGCCGTTCCGCTCGCCCCAGCCGAACGGATCTTTCCGCCACGCCTCCAGGAGGACGATCTGCTCGGGGGCCAGAAAACCGCCGCCGCGGGCCTCGTCCAGGAGGACCGGGAAGGTCAGGAGGGACTCGAACTCGCACGGCGGATCCAACCCGGCGAACTGCTCGGCCGCCCGCTCCAGGCCATACCCGAAGATGGACAGGCACCAGTTTCCGATCCCGTTCGCGTCGCGGACGGCCTGCACCGCCTGGGCGGAGCTGCCGCCCGTGGAGATGAGGTCCTCGATGACCACCACCCTTCTGCCCCCCAGGTCCGAATCGGCGTCCAGCCCCTCGATGCGGTTCCTGAGCCCGTGGGCCTTGGGCTTATCGCGGACGTAGATGTAGGGAAGGGACAGCAGGTCGGCGAGAAGCGCCCCGTGGGGGATGCCGGCGGTGGCCGTGCCCGCCACGACGTCGGGGGCGATCTTCCTCTCCTCGATGAGGGCGGCGAACCCCTTCGCGATGGTCCGGCGGGCTTGCGGGTGGAAAAGGAACATCCGGTTGTCGTTGTAGACGGGCATCCGGTATCCGGACGCCCACCGGAACGGGTCGTCGGGGCGGAGCTTGATGGCTCCGATCTCGAGCCCGAGCCGGGCGATGGCCCTGCCGATGTCGTCGATGATGGTCACGTCCCGCTGAGGACCCTGGGAGGCCGCCGCTCGCCGGTATCTTAGAAGGCCCCGGGGGGGTGTCAACCCGGCGCGGGGACCGTACGTTGTGCCCCGCACCCGCTCCCGAGGCATGCCATTGGGCCCCAACGACTTCCTCATCGAAGCCTGCGTGGAGTCGGCCGAGTTCGCCGTGGCGGCGGCGCGGGCCGGCGCCGACCGGCTCGAGCTGTGCGACAACCTCGTGGAGGGCGGCACCACGCCCAGCGCCGGGGCCCTCGCGGTAGCGCTGGAGCGGACCGGAATCCCGGTGATGGCGATGATCCGTCCCCGCGGCGGAGACTTCGTCTACAGCGACGTGGAGCTCGACGTCATGCGTCGCGACGTGGTCATGGCCCGTGAACTGGGAGCCCACGGCGTCGTGCTCGGCCTCCTCGACCGCGACGGAAGCGTGGATCGTGAGCGCACCGCGAGGCTCCGGGAGGTGGCCGGCCCCCTGTCGGTGACCTTCCACCGCGCCTTCGACGTTGCCCGGGACCCGTTCGAAAGCCTCGAGATGTTGGTGGAGCTGGGCGTGGACCGGGTGCTCACGTCCGGGCAGCGCCCGACCGCCCTCGAGGGTCTGAAGCTCATCGGCGAGTTGGCCAGGGCGGCGGGCCGCCGCATCGCCATCCTTCCCGGGGGAGGCATCCGACCCACCAACGTGAGTCAGGTCCTCGCGGTGCCCGGCATCCGGGAGGTGCACGTCTACGCCGCCCGCGCCTACCCGAGCCCCATGCGGCACAGAAACCCGAGCGTGGTCATGGGCCGGCGCTACGAGCCCGACGAGTACGAGAGGAACGAATGGGACCCGGAGGCCATCCGTAATCTGAGGAGGGCGGGAGCGGCCGGGTGAGTCGAAGGCCCGACCGGGTTCGCTTGCGCCGGGCACGGTGGGTCCGGCATCATCGAAGTGGCCGTTCGCCCCCCCCCAGGGCTCAGATCGCCAGGAGGGATTCCGCTCCATGGGTGGCATCACCGACATCCCGGACCGACCGGAGCTGCCGCAGGGGCTCGCGGAGTCCGACGCGCGCTATCGCCGCCTGGTGGATCAGGCCCCTGTGGGCGTCTACGCCATCCGTGACGGCCGCGTGTCCTTCGCCAACCAGCGGATGGCGGCGATCTTCGGCCGTACGGTCGGCGAGATCCTCGCCCTGCCGTCTCCGCTGCCCCTCGTCCATCCCGACGACCGCGAGCGGGTTGCCCTCGGCCTGGCCGAGCTCGGAGAGGGCCGCGAAGCGACCCTGCGGCTCGGCTTCCGCGGCCTGCACGCCTCGGGACGCGAACTCCGCATCGAGGTCCACGGGGGGATCGTCCACACGGAGTCGGGCGCGGAGCTGGCCGGCGTCCTGCTGGACGTCACCGAGCCGGCCCGGGCCGAGGAGTTGGCCCACGGGATCATGAGGATGGAGGCGATCGGTCGCCTGGCGGCGGGAGCGGCCCACGACTTCAACAACATCCTGGCCGTCATCCGCATCACCGCCCAGATGATGCAGCAGGACGTCGAGGACGCCGGCGTGGACCCGGAGGACCTCCAACAGATCCTGACGGCCGTGGACCGCGGCATCGGACTCAGCGACCAGCTCCTGGAGTTGGGACGGGACCGCCACCAGGGGGCGGAGTCGGTGGCCGCCGACGTGATCGTCCGCGACCTGGCTCCGCTCCTCCGGGGCGCCCTGCGCCCGGGCGTCCTCCTCGAGATCGACCTCCACTGCGACGGCGTTCGGGTGGCGATCGACGAGGCCGGCCTGGAGCGGATCGTCAGGAACCTGGTCGTCAACGCCGGGGGCACCAAGGGGGACCAGAGGCGGGTCTGCCTGGCCACCCGGCGGGCGCCGCGGCCGTCCGACCCCGATGGCGCGGCGTCCTGGCTATGCGTCGAGGTCTCCGATGACGGCCCGGCGATCCCTCCGGACCTCCGGGACCGGATCTTCGAGCCTTTCTCCACCACCAAAGGTGAACGGGGCAGCGGGCTGGAACTCGCGAACGTCTGGGCCGTCGCCAGGACGTTCGGCGGGGTCGTGACGGTGGAATCCGGGCCGGACCGGGGCTCGACGTTCCGGGTCTTCCTGCCGACGACAGGCTGACGTCGGCCCGGCCCTTCAGCGCGTGGGTGACCCGAGCGCTTCCTCGCGGTGGAAGAGGTGGACGTCGCGTTCCTCGAGGTGCCTCAGGACGAACTGGAAGCACTCTTCGTTGCGACCGACGACTTCGGCGGGAGCCACCCCCGGCTCCTTCCAGATCCCCCGTGCCACCAGGCGGGCCATCGCCGTGCAGGTGTAGCCCGTCGTGCGGGCCAGGGACGAGGTCTCGGTGTCGGGGTTGTAGTAGTCCAGCAGGTTGAACGTGTGCCGGACGGCCTCGCCGCCGGCCACTCCGTCCACGGCGACGCGAGCCACGGTCAGGTCGGGTTCGCCCTCGGCGAAGTGCCAGGCCTCGAAGAGGAGCGCTTCCGTGAGGTCCCGGGGCCGCACCGAGCCTGACTCCACCTGGACCGGGTTGTCGCTGAAGAAGCCACCATCCCGCAGGACCCGCATCCGCTCGGCGTGGCCAGGGTAGCGCATGGTCTTCTCGACCATGTTGGGCGTCCGGCTGGTGCGGAGGAGCGTGCGAAGCCCGTCCGTGTTGAAGGCCTCCAGCGTGCCCAGGCCGGGAAAGTGCACCAACTCCACTTCGCTCAGCGCGGGGAGCGTGACCTCTTCGCCGCCCCGCCTCAGCCGGGCGGGCCGCACGTACTCCTGGATGACGTCCCGGGGCGAGAAGGGGGCCTTGTACTCCCACGGCCAGTCCCGCTCGACCGGGAGGCTTCCCACGAGGCAGCGGAAGGAATGGGTCTCGTCCAGGGCCTCTTCCAGCCGGCCCAGGATGAGGTTCGTGAGCCCGGGGGCCAGACCGCAGTCCACGAGGCAGGGGACCCCCGCCGACCTGGCGAGGTCGTCCAGCTCGAGGGTGTCCTCGGGGGCGAAGGAGATGTCGACGACCGGCCGGCCCTCCTCCAGGACCGCCTCGAGGACGCGGTAGCCAAGGAAGCCCGGAAGGGCGCCGACCACCAGGTCCGCGCCCGCGACCACGCGGGCCACGTTGTCCTGATCCGACAGGTCGGCGGGGGCCGTCTTGACCGGCAGGTCGTTGAGACGTTCCAAGGCCATGGGGTCCAGATCGACCACCGTGACGGAGAGGTCTTCATCGGTGGACAGGTCACGCGCGATGGCGTGGCCCATGCGGCCACCGCCGAGGACGACGATCTTCAAGTGGGAAGCTCCGGCTTGGGTTCGAGATGGCGTCCCGTCGGGCATCACAATGAGGCCAAACCGGGCTGGACAAGCAAGGCCGGACCGTTTGCGCCTCTGCCGGGTATCAACGCTTCTACCATCTTCCCAGGAGCACTCCATGGCTCGCGTCAAGATCCACCGGCCGGACGGCAGCCCTTCCCCGTACTTCTGGAACGACAAGGAGACGGGGGACGAGACCCACAGGACGGTCTACAAGAAGACCGAGGCGGGGGTCAACCGCATGCGGGGCGTCCACTTCGACAGCGTGCGCAACAAGCTGCGCAAGGACTGACCCGGGGGCTTCGGCCCTCAGTGCATCTCCCACTTGATGAAGGGCTCCTGGACGTCGACCATGGCGTTCACGATGAGCTCCACCAGGCCTCCGTAGGTGATGCCGCTCTTCTCCAGTGCTCCGTAGTAGTTCAGCATGTCCCGGATCTGGCCCTTGCAGTTGGAGCAGGGGGCGCACACGTACTTGCGCACCTCGGGCTCCGGCCGGTCCGCGAACGCGTCCAGGATCTGCTTGAACTTCACCCGACCGGACACGCTCACGCGCCAGTCCTGGAAGTTGTTGGGCGACATGATGGCCATGCCGCTCCCACCCCCGCAGCAGTAGTTGTCGACACCGTGGGGCGTCATCTCCCGGAACTGGGGGCACAGGTAGCGCAGGATGCGCCGCTGGGGCTCCACGATGCCCAGGTTGCGCACGATGTTGCACGGGTCGTGCAGCGTGACCGGGAAGTCGTTCTTCGACGGGTCGAACTCGATCTTGCCGCTGAAGACGATCTCCTCGAGGAGCGGTAGGAAGCTCTCCCGGCGCACGGCCAGGTCTCCCACCAGCACCCGGTCGGCGATGGTGACCATGGCCTTGTGCTGGTGCCCGCACTCGCCCATGACGAGGCGTTTGACCTTCAGCTTCTTCGCCACCTGGGCGTGGTGCAGGGCGATGCGCGCGAGTTGGATGTCGTCGTAGAACAGCCCGTAGTTGACGCCGTCGTAGCCGAGCTCATCCGAGGCCAGGGTCCAGTCGACGCCGGCGGCGTTCAGGATGATGGCGAAGGCGCCGGGGTTCTCGGGCCAGGCCAGGAACTCCCCGGCGTTGTGGATCAGGAGGACATCGGCGCCCTCCCGGTCCCAGGGCGTCGTCACGTGGATGCCGGTCTCCTCCTCCAGGTCCTCGTCGATGAACTCGACGTTGTCCCTGACGACGACGGGGTTCATGCCCGTCGAGGACCCCACCTTGAGCTGGAGGAGGGTGCCCTTGTCGTGGAGCTCGGCGGGCGCCCAGCCCAACTCCTGGCTGAACAGCTTCCTCAATTCGTGGGTGATGAGCCCGTTGTCCACGCCGATCGGGCAGGCCTGTGCGCACCGCCGGCACAGGTTGCACCGATAGGTCAGCTCGTACAGCCGGGTGATGGTGGTCCAGTTCAGCTCGATGTCGGCCCCGGTGAGGGGGGCGAGGAGCCTGCCTCCGGGCTTGACGTACTTCCTCACCAG
>DASWKP010000223.1:0-6947 GCA_036396575.1 Longimicrobiales bacterium
GGGAGAACCCCTACGACCTGGTCCTGCTCGATGAGCAGATGCCGGGCCGGCGGGGCCTGGCCGTGTTGGAGATCCTGCGCCGCGATAATCCCCACGCCCGCGTGGTCATGGTGACCAAGTCCGAAGAGGATCGGACCATGACGGAGGCCATCGGTCGGCGCGTGGACGACTATCTGGTCAAGCCCACGAGCCCGCGCCAGGTCCTGTCGGTGGTCACGCGCATCCTCGAGGGGTCGTCCATCCGCCAGCAGCAGGTGGCCCAGGACTTCGCCGGGCGGTTCAGGACCCTGTCCACGGCGCGGGAGGAAGCCCGGACCCACGGGGACTTCTCGGCGCTCTACATGGAGCTGGTGGACTGGCACATCCGGCTGGAGCAGGCCGACGAGCAGGGACTCCTGGACACCGTCCAATCTCTCATGGTGGAGCTGCGGGGAGACTTCGGCCGGTGGATGTGCCGCGAGTACCCCCGGTGGATGCGGGAGGAGTCGGACCGTCCCGACCTGTCCGTGGACGTGGTGAGGCGCCACGTCGTGCCCTGGCTGGCCTCCGACCCGGTGTTCTTCGTCGTCCTGGACTGCATGCGCCTCGATCAGTGGAGGGTCATGTCCCCCCTGCTGGCTCCGTACTTCGAGATCGAGGAGAGCCACCACTTCTCGATCCTGCCCACGGCCACGCCCTACGCACGCAACGCCATCTTCAGCGGTCGCTTCCCGGATGACATCAGCCGGGACCGGCCGGGCTGGTGGGATTCGTCGGACGAAGAGGGCAGCATGAACGCCTTCGAGGACGAGCTGCTCCGCACCCACCTCAGAGAGCTCACGGGACGGGACATCGCCGTCCACTACGAGAAGATCTTCACGGACCGGGAGGGCGATCAGGTGCGGGCCAGGGTCAAGTCAGCCCTGCGCACGAAGGACTCCGTGGTGGCGCTGGTCTTCGCCTTTGTGGACCTCATGACCCACGGGCGCTCCGAGTCACCCATCCTGATGGAGGTGGCCAAGGACGAGGCGGCGTTGCGGGATCTGACCCGCTCCTGGTTCGAGCGCTCCACCGCCTTCGCCGTCCTGCGGGAGGCGGCCGTGTCGGGCCACAGGGTGATCCTCACCACCGATCACGGGTCCATTCTGTGCCAGCACCCCACGACGGTGTTCGCGCGGCGCGACACCACGTCGAACCTCCGCTACAAGTTCGGCGGGGACCTGCGGGCCGAGGACCCGGACGCGGCGTTCGCCACGCGGGACGAGGCTGACCTGCGCTTCCCTGAGGGGCGCATGGGCACGACGTACCTCCTGGCCCTGGACGACCACTTCTTCGTCTATCCCACCAAGCTCCGGGAGTATCAGCAGCGGTACAGGAACTCGTTTCTCCACGGAGGCATATCACCCGAGGAGATGATCGTGCCCGTTGCGTGCCTCACGCCGAGGCCTCTGTAGCTTCTTCTTCGTGAAGCTCTACCTCCGCATCCTCACGTACCTGAAGCCCCACGGCTACGTCTTCTCGATGGCCGTGGTGGCGACGTTCGTCTTCGCGGCGCTGGACGCGACGACGTACGTCCTGCTGATCCCCTTCGTGGAGGCGCTGTTCATCCCCGGGCAGGGAGCCGTGGAGGCCGTCTCCGGTCCGGGGGGGGCGGCAGGGGCGGGCGGCTGGATGGACCGCCTCCTGGACGCGACCGTCTATCGCATCGTGGACTTGCGGGGCGATCCCCTGGACGCCATCCGCGGGATCATTCTCCTGCTCCTCCTGACCTTCACGGTCAAGGACGTCTTCGACTTCGGACGGACGTACCTGGTGGCCCGGGTGGAACAGGGCGTCACCCGCGACCTGCGCAATCAGGTCTACGACCACCTTCTGGACCTGGATCTGGCCTTCTTCGGGCGTACGCGCATGGGCCAGATCGTGAGCCGCCTCACCCACGACGTGGAGCAGCTCCGGACGATTCTCACTCGCCAACTCGCAAAGATCCTGTCGTCGGTCTTCGAGTTCGTCACCGCGGTGACCTGGATGGTGCTGATCTCCTGGAAGCTCACGGTGGCCGCCTTCGTGGTCATCCCGGCCGCCATGGCCGTGTGGGGCCCGCTGGTCCAGCGCCTGCGCCGTGGGGACCGCCGGGTCCTGGACCTGGCCGGGGAGGTGAACGCGCACATCCAGGAGACGCTGTCGGGGATCCGTCTGGTCAAGTCTTCGTCAGCGGAGGGCCACGAACGGGGCCGCTTCCACGGGCTGACGGGCGCCTACTTCCGGACCTTCGTGCGCACCGAGTCCCTCCGGGCCCTGGCCACCCCTCTGACGGAGATGCTGGCCGCGCTGGGCACGATGGTCCTGCTCTGGTATGGGGCCCGCCTGGTGGTGGTGGAGGGCGAGATCACCGGGCCCATGTTCGTGGGGTTTCTCGCCCTGTCGCTCAAGCTGTACGCGCCGGTGAAGTTCGCCGCCAAGTTCCCGGCCATCGTCCAGCCGGGGCTCGTGGGTGCCGAGCGGGTCTTCGAGTTCCTGGACGCCCCGGTGGAGATCCGGGACCGGGAGGGCGCCCGGGACTTCCCGGGCCTGGAAAGGGAGATCCGCTTCCAGGGCGTCGGCTTCGAGTACCGGCCAGGGGTGCCCGTCCTGCATGACGTGGACCTGACCGTGCCCAGGGGCTCCGTGGTGGCGCTGGTGGGCCCGAGCGGGGCGGGCAAGAGCACGCTGGTGGACCTGTTGGGGAGGTTCTACGAGGTCACGTCCGGGTCGATCACCCTGGACGGTACGGACGTCCGCGAGTTCACCATCGGCTCCCTGCGGGGCTCCCTGGGAATCGTCAGCCAGGAGACCGTCCTCTTCCACGACACGGTGCGGTCCAACATCGCCTATGGCATGGAGTCGGCCGGCCAGGAGGACATCGAGCGCGCCGCGCGGGCCGCCAACGCCCACGCCTTCATCGAGGCTCTGCCCAGGGGCTACGACACGGTGGTGGGGGAGCGGGGCACCGAGCTCAGTGGGGGCCAGCGCCAGCGCCTCGCCATCGCCCGGGCCATCCTGCGGGATCCGCCCATCCTCATCTTCGACGAGGCCACCAGCGCGCTGGACACCGAGTCCGAACGCCTCGTGCAGGCGGCGGTGGAGCGCCTCCTCCATGGACGCACCGTTCTGGTCATCGCCCACCGCCTGTCGACGGTGCAGAGGGCCGACAGCATCGTTGTCCTCGCCCAGGGGCGCGTGGTGGAACAGGGCACCCACGGGGAGCTCATGGGCAACGGAGGCCTGTACCGGTACCTGTACGAGCTCCAGTTCGACGAGCCCGCGGCGGTGGACCCTTGATCTCCGTGCCCTTCAAGCACCGCGTGGAGTTTCTGGTGTTTCGCGCGGCTCGGGCGCTGCTGCGCCTCCTGCCAGAGTCGCTGTCCCTGGGGATCGGCAGCGGGCTCGGCTGGCTGATCGGGTCGGCGCTCAGGATCCGCCGGCGCGTGGTGGACGAGAACCTGGCGCGGGCTTTCCCGGACCGCGATCCACGCTGGCGTCGGGAGGTGGCTCTGGCGAGCTACCGGCACCTGGGGCGCGAGGCCGTGGCGACGTTCCGCTTGGCCGGCAGGGCCGCGCTCGTGAAGGAGCGCACGGAGGTCCATGGCATGGAGGCGCTCGAACGAGCCCGAGCCGAGGGCCGGGGCGTCATCATCGTCACGGGGCACCTCGGGAATTGGGAGATCGGGGGGGCGGCGTTGGCCGTTCGAGGCGTGCCTCTGGACGCGGTGGCCCTCCCCCAGAAGAACCGCCTCTTCGACCGGGAGCTCACGGAGAATCGGACCCGCTCGGGAGTGACCCTCATCCCCAAGCGGGAGGCGTCCCGTGGCGTTCTGGACTCCGTCGCCAACGGCCGCGTTCCCGCCCTGGTGGCGGATCAGAACGCGGGGAGGCGCGGGCTCTTCGTGGACTTCTTCGGCGTGCCGGCTTCCACGGCCCGCGGTGCCGCGCTCTTCTCGCTCAGGAGCGGGGCCCGGCTCTTCCTGGCGGTTTCCGTGGCTCGCCCCGGCCGTCCTCATCGTTACGATTGCCACCTGGAGGAGGTGACCATCGAGCCCACGGGCAACACCGGGGACGACGCGTGCCGGCTCACCCAGGCACACACCGCGAGTCTGGAACGGTGGGTCCGCCAGGAGCCCGCCCAGTACTTCTGGCAGCACAAGCGGTGGAAGACGCGCCCCCCCCCGCCGGTCCCCGCAGGAGGAACGGTGGACCCAGGGGACGGTTATAATCCCAAGTGATCTACATTTGCCTGCCGGTCCACGACGAGGCCCAGACGGTGGGGGTCCTTCTGTGGAAGATCCGGAACGTGATGGCCGAGTTCGGCCGCGACTACGAGGTCCTCGTCCTCGACGACGGGTCCACCGATGACACGGGGGAGACCCTGGACCGTTACGGCTCCTCCGTGCCGCTCACGGTGCTCCGGCCGGGGACCCGACTGGGCTACGCCGCCTCGGTCGAGCGCCTCCTGCGGGAGGTGGTGCGGCGAGCCGCGTATCCCAAGCGGGACGCGGCGGTCGTGCTCCAGGGCGACTTCACGGAGGACCCCGCGGACATCGTCGCGCTGATCAAGACGCTGGAGGGCGGCGCCGACATCGTCGCGGGGCAGGAGGTCGTGGATGGAGGCGCGCCGCCTCGCCGGGTGCGCTGGACCCGCGCCCTCGCCCGCCTGGTCCTCGGAAAGGCCCTGCGCGGAGCGCCGGTGTCCGATCCCCTGTGTGGCTTCCGGGCCTATCGGGTGATCGTCCTGAAGAAGGCCCTCCGGGAGGGAGCCGAGCCGATGGCCACCGCCAGCGAGCGCTGGGCGGCGAACCTGGAGTTGCTGGGCGCTCTGGTACCCCACGCGCGCCGGTTGGAGGAGGCACCCCTGTCGCTTCGTTACGGCCTGCAGACCCGGCCCTCTCGTTTCAAGGCTCTGCGGACGCTTCGCGACCTGCGCCGGGTGGGACGGTCTCCGCTCCTCTGGACCGGAGCCCCGGGGAGCGCCTCGTGAGACCGATCCCGATCCAGAGCGCGGCTCTGGCCGTCATGATCGCCCTGCTCGGCACGGGAGCGGGGTCCGCGGCCCAGACCTCGCAGAGTGACGGACCCGAACGGAGGCCCCCCGTGATCACCCCTCCCGCCGTCGTGCCTTTCGGTCCCGGCGAGGATCTGCGGTACAAGGTCCATCTGGGGAAGATCTCCGTGGGTGACGCCTACCTGCGCGTGGAAGCGGTCGATACGGTCCGGGGCTACCCCAGCTACCACCTGGCCATGGGGATCGACGGCAGCGCGATGTTCGGCGCGCTCCAGATCCACGATCGTTACGACTCCTGGCTCGACCTGGGCATGCTGGTGAGTCGGCGCTTCCACCGGCGCATCCACGAGGTGAACTACCGGAGCCGGCGCTACTACGAGATCTATCCCGAGGAGGGACGCTGGACCCGGGTGGGCCACGAGGAGGAGGGGGAGACGCCCACCGTCCTCGCCCTGGACGAGCTGTCGTTCATCTATTACGCGAGGACGCTTCCGCTGGAAGTGGGCGAATCCTACGAGCTGAACCGCTACTTCAAGATCGACGGGAACCCGGTCCGCGTCCGCGTGCTCCGCAAGGAGAGGATCCTGGTCCCGGCCGGGGAGTTCGACACCATCGTGGTCCAGCCCACCTTCCAGACCTCGGGCCTCTTCAGCGAGGGAGGAGAAGCGGAGATCTACCTGAGCGACGACGAGAGCAGGTTTCTGGTGCTGCTCACCTCCAAGATGCCGGTCGTTGGCTCGCTCTCTCTGCACCTGACCGTGGCCACCCCGGGTACGCCCGTCGCCGGGGCCGCGCCAGGTCGCTGATCCGGCACGAGGGTTCCTGCCGATGCCGGCGATGAGGCCCACGCTCCGGTGGCTCCGCCTCCGGGCCGTCTGGCTCCTGGTCATCCCGTTCATGTGGTTGTCCCGCCCGACGCCTCAGCTTCTGGCCGCTGGGGGTGTCCTGGTCGCCGTGGGCCTCGCCATCCGGACGTGGGCCGCCGGCGTGATCCGCAAGGAGAGGGAGCTCACCACCGAGGGGCCCTACGGACACACGCGAAATCCCCTCTACGTGGGGAGCTTCTTCCTGGGAGTGGGCGTCACGCTGGCTGGTGGGCACTGGGCCTTCGTCGCGCTCTTCCTCGTCTTCTTCGCGCTCGTGTACGGGCGGACCATCCGAGGCGAGGCCCGGCTGCTGGAGGAGGCTTTCGGGGACGAGTATCGGGTGTACGCCTGCGCCGTGCCCCTCGTGGTCCCGCGTCTCACGCGCTACCGGCGGGTCGGCGCCACCGGCGCTTTCACTCTCGAAAGGTGGCGGAAGAACCGGGAATACGAGGCCCTGGTGGGGGCCGTGGCGGGGCTCGCGTTCCTCGCGGCCCGGATGCTCTGGCCGTAGCGGCGCCCCTGGCCGCGCCACCGCGCGACTGGCCGGATCAGGGCGGGTAGCGCTCCAGCGCCAACTCCACCTTCTCCAGGACGCCGTCGACCGTGACCCGCTTCATCCCATCACGGTAGTCGGGCATCACCGGATAGGCTTCCCCTGGAAACTCCGCGTACCCGTCCACCACCAGATCCTGGTAGAGGCGGTACGGGCCGGTGCGCTTGGGATTCGTGTACCCGTACAAGCCCACCACGGGGGTCTCCAGGGCGCGGCTGATGTGGAGCGGGCCCGTGTCGGGGCTGATGGCCAGTCGGGCACCGTCCAGCAGCCAGACCAGACGGCGCAGGTCGTCGCCCAGGGCGTCCACCACCCTGGCTTTCGTCGCCGCCAGGATACGGTCTGCCATGGCCCGCTCCACCGGCGAAGGGCCACCCACCAGGACGGGGGTCAGGGAGTGCTCCGTCTCCAGAACCTCCAACACGCGGGCGTATCCCTCCACCGTCCAGTTCTTCTCGTGCTTGCTGGTGCCAACCACCACGGCGCACACGGGGCGGTCCATCTCAGAGAAGAA
>DASWKP010000224.1:0-1735 GCA_036396575.1 Longimicrobiales bacterium
CCACCCGGTCGGCGACGTCGGCGCGAGCGCCCCGGCCCGCTTCCGCGACCGACCGCACGGAGTCCAGCAGCGTGGCCGGAACGATGCGGACAAGGGACGCCACCAACGCATCCTCGACCACGCGGTCCTCGCCTGGATCGACCCCCAGCAGGGTGGCCATGGCCCCGTCGCCGCCCATCCGGCCCAGCGCCGCCAGCGCCGCGCGGCGCGCCGGGCCCGAGGCGGCGGCCAGACCCTCCACCAGGACCGCCACGGACGCCTCGCCGCCCATGCCTTCGATGGCGTGGACCGCGGCCACGGCGGAGCCGTCGCCTCCGGACAGGAGGGCCGCGCGGAAGCTCTCCCGAGCGCCTTCGGTGGTCACGAAGCCAACGCGGTGGAGCCAGGAGGTGGCCGGCGACCAGCGGGCGAGGTGCGCGACGTAGGTCACGGCCAGCCCCGCCATGGCCAGTCCCAGGAGGGCGTACAGCGCCAAACGCATCGTCCTGGCTCTTGCCTTGCCGTGAAAGACGGCCGCCTCTTCGGGGTCCACCACGGCCAGGAGGTTCAAGGCGGCGGCGCGGATTTCGGCGCGCGGATCTTCCTGGAGCTCCAGCAGCTCTCGGGCCCTGGCGTAGCCGAGGTCCAGGCGGTGCCGCAGGACGTCCGGAATGCCGGGTCCGGACCCCTCCAGGATCGCGCGGGCCGGAGCGTTGTCCGGATCGAGGTGCACCGCCAGGGCCAGGTCCAGCCGGGCCGCGTCCGGCCACAGACCTCCGGCCGTCCTCCGGTCGAGCGCGCGCAGGACCAGGGCGTGGGCCAGAGCCCGCTCCACGAACATCCGCTCCCTCTCCGAGACGAACACGCCGAAGCGATCGGTGCCCACGGCCACGAGCGACTCGATAGCCGAGTCCACCTCGCCGGCCTCCGCCCGTTCCCTGGCGTCGCGCAAGGCCTCCCGGAGGCTGCGCGGGAGCTCCAGGAATCCGTCGCCGCTCCACCGCCGGCCCGACTCCTCGCGAGCCCACCCCAGTGTGTCGTCCGACCGGCCGCCTGAACGCTCCATGGTCCGCTCCTTCCAACGCTATGGAATGAGGTCCGCTACCTCCCGCCGTACCGCGTCACCCGGCTCGCTGGGCCGTCCTCCGAACGCCCGGATCCCCTCCCGGATGTCCGGCCAGCGGTCGGTCGGCTCCTTGGCCATCATGCGCTCCACGACCCGGGCCAGATCGTCCGGGCAGTCGGGACGCAGCTCCCGCAGGGAAGGCGGCTCGTCGTTGGTGTGGGCGATCAGCACCGCGAACGCCCCTCCCTGGAACGGGGGACGGCCCGTCAGAAGCGTGTACACCACCACTCCGAGCGAGTACTGGTCCGACGCCGGCGTCAGCTCCCGGCCCAGGGACTGCTCCGGGCTCATGTACTCGGGCGTTCCCACCGCCGCGCCCCGCGCGGTCATCCCCTTGTTGGCCCCCACGCCCTTGGACAGGCCGAAGTCCATCACCAGCGCCCTGCCCTCGCGATCCAGCATGATGTTGCCGGGCTTCACGTCCCGGTGGATCACTCCGTCTCCGTGCCGGTGCGCGTAGGCCAGCGCGCTACCCGCCTGGTAGGCGATCTCCTTCACCATGGGGATCGACAGCGGCCCGCGGGCCCGCAGCACCTGCCGGAGCGAGGCGCCGTTGACGTGGTCCATGACGAAGAAGTGGAGGTCGTCCACGTTGCGGACCGTGATGATGTTGACGATGCCCGGGTGACG
>DASWKP010000225.1:0-8765 GCA_036396575.1 Longimicrobiales bacterium
CGCGCTGGTCCTGGGGGAGATCCTCCAGGTGTGTGCCGGCTGCCACATTCGCTGAGCCGCGGGGGAGGCACGAGGAGCGGACGACGGGAGGGGAGGAATATGAACGACGAACGCCTGGCATTCGTCTCCGAGGAGGAGGCCGCCCGGCTCTGGAAGAGGGCCGCCGAACTCCAGGTGGAGGCGTCCCGCAGGATCGAGGAGCGTTCCCGCAGCCTGCACGCGCCTCCCGGCCCGTCGGGATTCCCGGCCGGCCATCACTTTCCCATCGGGGAGGTTCTGGCGGCCGCTCGTGAGGTCGGCATCGACGAGGAGTTCCTGACCACGGCGGTGGCGGAGCTCCTGGAAGACCGCGCCGAGGGGCAAGGGCTTCCGCCGGACTTCATCGAGCGCTGCGCCGCCCGCTTCTTCGGCTCGCCCCCCTCCACTCTGGAGGCCACGGGCCGCATTCGCGCTCCGGTGGCGGAGGTGTACCGCATCCTCCAGCTCCTGCTTCCCGGCGAGCCGTATCGCCTTCGCCTGAGGGGGACCCTGGGGGAGGACCCCCTCACGGACGGAGTGCTGGTGTTCGACGCTCCGGACTCCATCAGCACGCCTGACTCCTACAGCCGGAGGGTACTCCTGGCGGAGGATCGCATCCCGAGGCTGTCCGTCACGCTACGGGCCGCCCGCTCCGAGGAGGGAGAGGAGTGCTGGATCACGGTACGGGGGCGGGTGGACACGGACCCCGAGCCCGCCTTCTGGTGGGGTAGCCTCCTCACGGGCGCCTCGTCCGTGGTGGGCTCGGCGGCCGGGCTGGGGGGAGGTCTCCTGCTCGGCCTGGCCGGCGGCATGCTGGCCTGGCCCGCGCTGGGCGTCGGGGTGCTGGCCGGCGCCGCCGGCTACTTCGAGTGTCGGGGCCGCTACCTGCGGCCTCTTGAGCGAAGCACCTGGGGCCTGAACGAGCTGCTGGAGGTCCTCGATGCGGCGGTCAAGACCGGCGGCGCCTTCCTTCAGGCGGACCGGGGAGAAGGGGTGGAACGGGCCCCGCGACAGCAAGGGCGCGACCGGGCGCTGCCTCCGGGATAGGGCCCCATGAGCCCACCGGCCCTCTTCCTGGCCAGCCTGTGGGGCATGGGGGCGCTGGCGGTTCTGGCCCCCGGGCCCTCCGTCTTGCCGCGCCCGGCCAACCTCCTCGGCGCGATCCCGGTGCTTCTGGGGATCCTCCTCCACACCTCGGCTTCCCGGCGGTTCGCGCGGGAGGGGACCACAGTGAAGGCCCTGGGTGAACCGTCGGCGCTGGTGGTGGACGGGGTGTACGGCGTGACCCGGAACCCCATGTACCTGGCCGGACTCCTGATCCTCGGGGGCGCGGGCGTCGTCCTGGCTTCGGCGACGCCGTTCCTGGCGGTGCCGGCGTTCGCGTGGGCGGTCCGCAACGGGTATATCCTCCGCGAGGAGCGGATGCTGGAGGAGCGGTTCGGTAGTGCCTACGACGAGTACCGGAGCCGCGTACGACGGTGGATCTGACGAGGGAGTCGGGATGAGCGAAGGCCGCGGAGGCGACACGGAGGAGGTGGGCGGAGTCATCGAAGCCATGAACGCCGCGTGGCTGGAGGGTCGCCCCGACGACGTGGCAACCTACCTGCATCCTCGGATGGTCACGGTCCTTCCGGGCTTCGAGGGCCGGGTGGAGGGCGCCGAGGCCGCGGTGCGGAGCTATCGGGACTTCTGCCGGGACGCCCGCGTCCACGACTTCGGCACGGAGGACCTGCGCGTGGATGTCGTGGCGGACACGGCCGTGGCCAGCTACCGGTTCCGTATCGACTACGAGTACGGCGGACACCGCCTCCAGGAGGAGGGTCGCGAGGTCCAGGTCATGGTTCGCGAAGCGGGGGCGTGGCGGTCCGTCTGGCGGACGATCCTGCCCGGCCCGGACCCGGACGGCGACCTCAGCTCGGGATGACCGCCTCCCGGCAGTCCTTCTCCTCCTGCTCCAGCTCCTCCAGGAGACAGTTCACGGTCTGCTCGATGAGCGTCTTGACCGGGACGCCCCGGCGCTTGGCTTCGGCCTCGTAGGCCCGGTAGTGCTCGTCGCTGATCCGGGCCCTGACGTCGATCTCGGGCATGTCGGCCTCCCCGCGGGACATTACCGTGGCACGGCCGCTTCCACCGGAACGGCCTTGTATCCGTAACAGAGGATGCCGGAGACGCCCTCCCTCCGGATCTTCCGGAACTCCAGCGTCACGTCCATCCCGATGTGGACGTCCTCCGGAGCGCAGTCCGCCACCTGGGCCATGAGGCGGGCCCCTTCGGGGGTCTCCACGATGGCCACGGCGTAGGGCGCCTCGGAGACGAAGTCGTCAGGGGGCACGCGAATCACCGTGGACGTGACCACCGTCCCTCGCCGGGACAGGTTGATGGGCTCCATGTCGGTGCCCCGGCACGCGGGGCACACCTTGCGCGCGGGATAGAGGGCCTTGCCACACGCGGTGCAGCGACCGCCTTCGAGGCGGTAGCGGGCCGGGATCTCTCTCCAATACCTGGGGCTGGGCACGGTCACACCCTCCGGAAGACGTGGACGACGGAGCTGGCGCCGGTGCCGCCCATGTTCTGGGTGACGCCGATGTGGGCGTCCCGCACCTGGCGGTCGCCGGCTTCCCCCCTTAGCTGCTCGAAGATCTCGATGACCTGGGCCACGCCGGTGGCGCCCACCGGATGCCCCTTGGACTTGAGGCCGCCGCTGGTGTTGATGGGGCGCCTGCCCCCCAGGGCGCTGAACCCGGAGCGCGCGGCGTCCGCCGCCGAGCAGCCGTCGGTGAGGCACATGGCCTCGAGACAGCAGATCTCGGCGATCGCGAAGCAGTCGTGGACCTCGGCCAGATCGACGTCGGCGGGCTCGATGCCGGCCATGGTGAAGGCCTTCCGCGCCGATTGGCCCACGGCGTCCAGGACCGCCGGGTCCCGGCGATCGGCCAGGGCCAGGGAAGCGGTGGCCATGCCGGTGCCCAGGATCTGGACCGGGCGGTCGGTGATCCTCCTCGCCTGCTCCAGGGGCATGAGGATGACGGCCGCTCCACCGTCGCTCACCGGGGAGCAGTGGAGCAGGCGCAACGGATCGGCCACGGGCGAGGAGTTGGCCACCTCGTCCAGGGTGACGGCCTTCGGGAACTGGGCTCGGGGGTTCATCGCCCCGTGGCGGTGGTTCTTGACCGACACCCAGTGGAGATCCTCCTCCGTGGAGCCGCGGCTCGCCATGTGGGCCCGGGCGATCATGGCATACAGCCCGGGGAACGTGATCCCATGGTACACCTCGGTCTCCTGGTCCGAGGCCGTGGCCAGCACGGTGGTGACGTCGGCGCCATCGCTCATCTTCTCCACGCCGGCCACCAGCACCACGTCGCTCTGCCCTGACGCCACGTCCAGGAAGCCCATGCGCAGGGCCGCGCCGCCCGAGGCGCACGCGGACTCCACGCGCGTGGAGGGCACTCCGGCCACGCCCAGGGCATCCACCATGAGGGGGCCCACGTGCTCCTGCCCCACGAACTGGCCGCCGGACATGTTGCCCACGTACACGGCGTCCAGCGTGTCCACTCCGGCGCTGCGCATGGCGCCCAGGGCGGCCTCGGTGAAGAGGTCCCGCAAGCTGGAGGACCACAGCTCGCCGAACTGGGTCATCCCCGCACCTACGATCGCAACGTCCCGCATCCGTTACCTCCTGGAGTTCAGCATCTCACGAGCCCGTGGGTCGTGTCCGGTCCGCGTCACAGGTTCATCTTGATCTTCTCGCGGTACTTCGCGTATTCGCCGTAGGTGAGGTACCGGCGCGGTCCCTCCAGCAGGGAGGCTACCGTGGGGGCGAGCCCCTTTCGCTCGGGAAGAAGATCCGTGACCCGCAGCACGAAGGAGTCGCTCCCGGCGCCGGATCCGAAGGACGTGATGAGGATCAGGTCGTCCGGATCGCTCACGTCCAGGGCCGCGGCGAGCCCCGTCGGGGACGAGCCCGAGTAGGTGTTGCCCATGGTGGGCACCACCCAGCCGGGGGCGAGTTGCTCCCGGGTGAAGCCCAGCGTCTTTCCGACCCGGAGGGGAAACTTCCCGTTGGGCATGTGGAAGATGGCGTAGCGGAAGTCCCCGGCCTTGAGACCCGTCCGCTCCAGGATCATGTGGCTGGCCGAGAGCACGTGCTTGAAGTAGGCGGGCTCTCCCGTGAAGCGCCCGCCATGCCGGGGGTAGAACTCGCCTTCGCGGCGCCAGAAGTCAGGCGTGTCCGTGGTGTAGCTCGCGGTGTCCACCACGTCGGCCAGGAGGTCTTCCCGTCCGAAGATGAAGGCCGAGCCGCCCGCGGACGCCGAGTACTCGAGGGCGTCGCCCGGCGCCCCCTGGGAGGTGTCGGCGCCGATCCCCATGGCATACTCGACGCGTCCGGACTCCACGAGCCCCAGAGCCACGAACATGGCCTCGGTGCCCGCCTTGCAGGCGAACTCGAAGTCCGCCACGTGCACCTCGGGCCCGATGTCCAGGGCCTCGATGACCACCGTGCCGCTGGGCTTCACGGCGTAGGGATGGGACTCGGAGCCGATGTAGAGGGCGCCCACCCTACGGGGGTCGATGGCCGCCCGGTCCAGGGCCGCCCGCCCGGCCGCCACGGAGATGGTGATGGTGTCTTCGTCCAGGCCCGGCACGGACTTCTCCTGGAGGAGGAGCCCGCCCTTGATGGTCTCCGGGTCCTTGCCCCACTGCTCGGCGATGGTCTCGGTGCGGATCCGGTTACGGGGGATGTAGGCGCCGTAGCCGACGATTCCGGCCATGAGGATCTCCTCTAGAGGGTGTTCACGATTCGGTGTGAGAGGGGGCGGCGGGGAGAGCCACGTCCACGTGGACGTCGATGCCGCCCCTGACGCTCTCCGTGACGATGCAGAAGTCCTCGAAGAGCTCCAGGCAGCGCTGCATGCGGGGGATGTCCTCGGGAGCCGCGTCGGGCTCGATGCGAACGGCCAGGTGGGTGATGCGGAGGCGCCCCTTCTCGTTCCGGGCCGTGGTGCCCTCCACCCGCGTGCGGACGGAGCCCAACTCCACCCGCGCCTTCCCTAGGCAGAACAGGAGGCTCGCGCTGAGGCAGTGGGCGACCGCGGCGGCCAGAACCCGACTGGCGTTGGGGCCCGCGCTCTCTCCCAGGGGAGGGGGCTCGTCCAGCGTCAGGGGCCCGACGCCGTCGACGCCGAAGTCCACCGAGAAGTTGAAGTCGCTTTCCCGGGTCAGCGTGACCGCGAAGCGCGAGTCGTCCATTCCGCTCCTATCCGCATCAGCACAACGGGGTTTTTCATCATTCGTACGCTAGCGGCGGGGGTCGTGGGCGGTCTGTGGGGAGAATCCACGATCACCCTGTAAGGCAATGCCCGAGGCACCGGCCCGTTGGCTCCTGGAACGCCGGCCGCGCCGAGGTGTCGACATGCGGGGGCGGTGCCTTCGCGCCGCCGGACACCACCCGGGAGAGGAGAGCCCAGATGCCGGTCCGATCGTCCGAGAGCGTACCGACGGAAGCGGTTTCCGCCGGCAGCGGCACGCGCCGCCAGGTCCTCATCGGTCCCGACGAAGGCCCCAACTTCGCCATGCGACGCTTCATCATGGAGCCCGGTGGGGGCATGCCGCGCCACACCAACACGGTGGAGCACGAGCAGTACGTGCTCCGGGGCAGCGCCCGCATCGGCATCGGGGACGACGAGATGGAGGTGAAGCAGGGGGACGTCGTCTACATCCCCGCGGGCACGCCCCACTGGTACCGGGCCCAGGGGGACGAGCCCTTCGAGTTCCTCTGCGTCGTCCCCAACGCGCCGGACGCCATCGAGATCCTGGAGTGACCCCGGACTCCACGCCCGCCGGAGCGGACGGCGGGGGGCTGTTCCTGGAACTGTCGGCCCGCTTCCTCGAGAGGGAGCTCTTCCCACGCATCCAGGCTTGCCTGCGCCAGCTCTCCCCCGACGACGTGTGGTGGAGACCCAACGAGGCCTCCAACAGCGTGGGGAACCTGTGCCTGCACCTGGCCGGGAATCTGGGCCAGTGGGTCGTAAGCGGCGTGGGCGAGCAGCCGGACACGCGCCGCCGCCAGGAGGAGTTCGACCGACGCGACCACTTGTCCGCCGAGGAACTGGACGCGAGCCTGGGGCGGGTGGTGAGCCGGGCCGCCGCGGTCCTGCGGGCCTTCGACCCCGCCCGCCTCCCGGAGCGCCTCACGGTCCAGGGGCACGACGTGACCTTCATGGAGGCCGCGTACCACGCCGTGGAGCACTTCTCCATGCACACCGGCCAGATCATCTGGGTGACCAAGACGCGGCTCGGCCGGGATCTGGCGTTCTACGACGTGCGGGACGGAGTGGCCATCCGCAGGTGGTGAGCGTCGAGCTCCGGGACGGGTTGGTCCTGCGGGTCGTCGAGGCGGGCGGCGGCGACGCGACGGAGACGACGGCTCTGCTCCTCCACGGCTTCACGGGGTCCGTGGAGGCCTGGAGGGAAGCTCCACTCCTTGCGCTGGCCCGGCGGCGGCGCGTGCTGGCGGTGGACCTCCTGGGCCACGGGCGCAGCTCCGTGGGAGCGACGCCAGCTCGCTTCGCCCTGGAGGAGATGGTCCGGGACCTGGTGGAGGTACTGGACCACGCCGGTGTCGGGCGGGCGGTGTGGGTCGGTTACTCCATGGGAGGGAGGGTGGCGTTGGGCGGGGCGGTGTTGGCGCCGGAGCGTGTGGCGGCCCTCGTCCTGGAGAGCGCCTCTCCGGGGCTGGAGGATGAGGGCGAGCGCCGCGGGCGCCGGGCCGGGGACGAGGCGCTGGCCGCCACGATCGAGGCGGGTGGCGTGGAGGACTTCGTCGCGCGCTGGACGGCCCTGCCCCTCTTCGCCAGCCAGGCGCGCCTTCCCGCCGGGATCCGGGAAGGCGAGCGCCTGCGTCGGCTGGAGGCATCGCCCGAAGGGCTGGCGCGCTGCCTGCGCGGGCTCGGGCTGGGGTGCCAGCCGTCCTTCTGGGAGGCCCTCGGGTCCGTCGACGTGCCCGCGCTGATTCTGACCGGCGAGCTGGACGAGAAGTTCACGCGGATCGGGGAGCGCATGGCGGGGCTGATGCCGCAGGCGACGAGGGTGGTCGTTCCGGGAGCCGGGCATGCGGTGCACCTGGAGGACCCCGAGTCATGGGCTCGCGAGGTCGTGCGCTTCCTACGCTGAGGTGCGTCGATCATGGGTGACCAGCGCCTCGGCGGCCTCCCAGACCGGCACCTCCCAGTGCACCACCGTGGGCTCGAGAACCAGGAGGTACTTGCGGTCCTCGGGAAAGTAGACCGCCGTCTCGATGGCGTCGCCCGCGAACGCGCGTATGGCGTCCCAGGACTCCCACAGGGACAGGACCGCGAAATGGACCTCGGTTCCTTCGTCGCGCCGCAGGATGGACGACGCCAGGTTGCCGGGCGTGGCCCGCTGGGCCTTGATGCCCGTCTCGTGCATGTAGTCCGTGTAGGCGTCGGCGTCACCGGCCAGGGTCCGTCCGCGCCAGAAGCGTACGATCATGGTGTCCAGTCTCCGTGGTTGGTGATGGAGGAATCCTCGTCGTTCATGCCACCACATCCTCGCGGGGAGCATTGAAGGGGGCGGGGCTCCTGGCCCGGAGCGCGGGGGCGCGTCTGGCCCGGCGCGCCTCGCCCGCGACGATGAGCACGACGGCCGCCAGGATCATTCCCACGGGCCCTAGCGTGCCGGGCGCCAGGCTCTCACCTCCCAGGAGCCCTCCCAGGAGGAGGGCGACGACCGGATTGACGTAGGCGTAGCTGGAGACGCTCGCGGCCGAGACCACCTTGAGGAGCCAGAGGTACGCCGAGAACGCCACCACGGACCCGAAGACAATGAGGTAGGCCATGGCCAGGACCGTGGTCGTGTTGATGGCTCCGGGAGCCACGCGGGCGGGCTCTCCCAACGCCGCCGAGACGATCAGGAGGAGCGCCCCTCCTCCCACGAGGGGGAGCGCCGCGGCTTGGAGCGCCGAGTCGGGCCTGCGGGCGCCCCGATACCAGATCGAAGCGAGGGCCCACGCCGCCGCGCCCAGGAGAACGACGCCGGAAACCACCGGCGCCAGGTCGGCGCCGGTGCCTGGCAGGTTCAGCCACACCACCCCCCCGAACCCCAGGGCCAGGCCGGTCACGGTGGTGAGGCCGGGGGCACTGCCGGAGCGGCTGGCCGCGTCGAAGGCCGCGATCCAGATGGGGGCCGTGGACTCCAGGACCGCGGCCAGCCCTGACGCCATGTGTTGCGAGGCCCAGAACAGTGTGCCGTGCCCCAGCAGGAACATGAGCGCTCCGGCCGCTACGCCATCGCGCCACTGCGTCGGGCTCGGCCGAGGCGTTCCCCGGAGGCGCGCCCAGGCGAGGAGGATCACCCCCGCCACGAGGCTGCGCACGCCGGCCATGAGGAGAGGGGGCAGGTAGCCCACCACGACCTTGATGGCCAGGAAGGTGGACCCCCAGATGACGTAGATGGCCGCGAAGGCCGCCAGGAGGGGCAAGGTTCGTCCGGCTCGCATCGCACTCCCCAACAGGTTTCCCGCTCGTGGTATGGCGCGCGGGCCATCCACGATGGTGTAACCACCGTACGATGTCAAGACCGTTACATCAAGGAATAGGAAGTTCAAAGGCCCTCCTGGTCCGAAGGGCAAGGTAGACCGGGCGTTGCCGATCAGACAAGAAGGGGCTGGGGCGGGGGCTGGTGGGGCCGGGAGCCCGGTAAAGCCCGGTGAGGACGTGCTCTCGCCCGGG